>NZ_JBEPEQ010000022.1:0-62503 GCF_040300925.1 Micromonospora sp. NPDC000207 | reverse complement strand
GTGGGCGGGCGGCCACCCCGGCCGGTACTGGGCCTGCACCACCACCAGGTGGGTGGCCGCCGCCAGTCGGGACAACTGCGCCTCGCTGGCCCCGAAGGCGGCGAGAAGGTCCGGCGGCAGTTCCGGGAACTCCCTGATCGGTCGGGTGTCCACCGACATCAGTGGACCGTCCAGCATCTGCCGTGCCAGCCCGTATACCGGTTCGGGCAGTCGACCCTCCAGCGCTGCCACCGCCGAGGCCGTCCCGACCCGGGGCAGCCCGGCCATGGGCACCAGATAGGTGGCGGTGAGCGACTCCGGCACCGGTACGGGCAGGAAGTCGTCCGTGATGAGCATGTCGTCCCCGATTCTGGGCGCACCGGTGCTGTACGTCCGAAACGCTACCCGGCTCGCCCCGGCCGTCTCACCCGGACAGGAGCAGTCCCAGGTAGACCAGCGTGGTGGTGACCTCCACGGTGGCGCCGAGCACGTCACCGGTGACCCCGCCGAAGCGGCGTACGGTGTGGCGCAGGAGCAGGACCACCACCGTCAGCGCGGCGGCGACGGCGAGGGGCCCCTGCCACGGTCGGCCCGGGACGGCGAGCAGCGCCACCAGCCCCACGGCCAGGGTGCCCCCAGCCAGTGCCACCGGCCCGACAGTGCCGGCGACCAGCGCCCCCAGGCCCTCGGTGCGGGCCGCCGGCACCCCGCGTCGACAGGCCACAGTCACCCCCAGCCGGCCTGCCGCGGTGGCCACCACCATCCCGGCGACCACCGCCGTGGTCGACCGTCCGGCCAGCTCGGCGAGGGACGCCGCCTGCACCAGCAGGACGACCACCAGGGCGACCACCCCGAACGGGCCCACGTCCGGCTGACGCATGACGGTCAGGGCGGCCGGACCCCGCCGGTAGGAGCCGAGGGCGTCGACGGTGTCGGCCAGCCCGTCCAGGTGCAGCCCCCGGGTGAGCAGGGCGGCGCAGCCGAGGGTCACCCCGGCCGCGACCAGGGGGGAGACGACAGCGGTGAGGGCGAGCAGTACCCCGGCCAGGACCGCGCCGAGCAGCGCCCCGACGACCGGGGCGGCGGCCATCGCCGTCCCCGCAGTGCCCCTGTCGATCCGTCCGGGCCGTAGCGGAAGCGTGGTGAACGTGGTGGCGGACAGGCGCAGGCCGTCCGTGAACCGGGAGCCGGGCCGGTCGCCGCCGTCGGGGCCGTCCGGCCCGGTCGGCTCGGGCACCCGGGTCAGCCGGCGCGGCCGGGCGTGCCCGGCACTGCGACGTCCGCCCCGGCGGCACCCGGTGCAGTGACGCCCGGAGAGGGCTGCGGCGGGGCGGTCGGCTCGGCGGCACCCGGGGGCGTGGCGGCCGGAGAGGGCTGCGGCGGGGCGGTCGGCTCGGAACCGGTCGGCTCGGTGGTGGGCGGTGTGGTGGTGGTCGGCTCGGTGGTGGCCGGTCCCGGTCCGGCCGGCTCCGGCTCGGCGAAGGTGGGTTCGTCGGTGTCGGTGTCGGGCTTCGGCGCGTCGGTGTCGGGCCGGTCGCCGCCCGCCTGGCCGTCGGTGTCGGGCTGGCCGTCGTCGTCCAAGTGGTCGGTCGACAGGTCGGCGGCGAGAGCGAGGACCGACCGCAGCAACGGCAGGGCGGTCAGCGCGTTGGCCCCCTCGCCGAGGCCGAGCCTGAGGTCCAGCAGGGGGACCAGGCCGAGGATGTCGGCGGCGAGCCGGACTGCCGGATGACCACCGACGTCGGCGAGCAGGCACCAGTGCCGCGCCTGCCCGGCCAGGTCCCGGCTGACCATCCCGGCGGCCAGGCCGACCGGCCCGTCGAGCAGCACCGGCACCCGGTGCGCGGCGGCCCCGAGCAGGATTCCGGTGGCCACCGCGATGTCGCCACCGCCGAGGTCTGCCAGGACCTCCTTGGCCTCGCGGGTGGTCCGGCGGGTGCGGTGCAGCGCGTCCCGGACCGCCGCGCACCGGCGCATCCACGCCCCGTCGTCGATCGTCCCCTCGGCGGTGAGGACCCGGTTCAGCACCACCGGCGGCTCCGCCCCGGCGGTCGCGCCGAGCACGGCGGCGGCGGCCGTGTCGGTGCCGGCCCCGCATGCCCCCAACACCAGCAGTTGTACGCCGGCCTCGGCGGCCTCCTGCGCCAACTGCCATCCGAAACGCAGGGCGGCGTCGACGGTCTCGGCGGTCAGCGCCGGCCCCTCCTCGATCGGGGCGGCGGGTGGCACGTCGACGACCTGGAGGGCGACCCCGGACTGGGCGGCCAGTCGGCCCAGCACCCCGGTGCCCTCCTCGGCCTGCTGGGCCCGGCGGGCGGCGTCACCGGGCACGGCCCCGGCGGAGGAGGCCCCGTCGTGGTCCCCGTTGAGCAGGATGAGCCGGATCTCGTTCCACGGCGCGGGGGCCGGGGTGCCCTGGGTGGCGGCGGCGAACTCGACCACCCGCTCCAACACCCCCAGCCCGGTGCCGGGAACGTCCAGCGTGGACAGCCGCGCCACCGCCTGTGGGCCGGCGTCCTCGTCCGGCATCGGCAGGTCGAGGCCCGACCCGATGACCGGACCGGGGGTGACCGTCGGGAGCGACTGGGTGGTCCCGGCCCAGCTCGGCACCGACCGGACCGGTGCGGCGGCCGGGGCCGGGGTGACGGGTTCGGGGGCCGCAGTGACGGCCGGGGTGACGGGGAGCCCGTCGACTACCGGGGCGGGGGAGGGTGTCGCCGCACCGGTCTGGGCCGCGACGGCGGGGGACTGGGTGACCGGGGCGGTGGTCGGCTTCAGCCGACAGGGCTGCCCGGCGACCACCAGGACGACGGTGTCACAGACGTCGGCGACCGCCCGGTTCGTCGATCCCAGGGCGTCGGTGAAGGCCCGCCCGATCGGCGTGGTCGCCACCAACGACAGCCCCACCTCGGGGCTGACCAGGACGACCCGGGCCGGACAGGACCGGATCGCCGCCGCCAGCTCCGCGATCGTGGCGGTGTCGTCGGCCGGCTGGTGGGCCGGGTCGAGCAGCACCGTCACCCAACCGCCGAGGTCGTCGACGATCAGCGTCTCGGACGGCTCGGCGGCGGTCAGCACGTCGGCCAGCCGCCGTGGCTCGTCGGCGGTCTCCTCCGTCCGCCAGCTCCCCGGGCGGCGGGTCCGGTGCGCGGCCAGGCGCTGCGCCCATTCGGTGTCCTCCGGGTCGCCCGGGGCGGAGGTGGCCAGATACCGGACAGTCGCCGCGTCACCGATCAGCGACTCGGCGAACTCGGACTTGCCCGAACGGACCCCGCCGAGCACCAGGACCTTGTTCCACCCGTCAACGGACATGTGCGTACCTTAGATCCCACCGGTGCCGACACGCCGCCCAGGTCGGCCGCCGTTCACCGCCGGCCGGGGTCCGGTGCCTGGTACTGGTAGTCGTTCGGATTGACGTCCGCCGGCTTCGGATCCTGCTGCCAGGAACCCTCCCCGGGCCGGGCGACCAGCGCGTCGACCAGTTCCTCCCGGTCCATCGCCTCGGTTCCCTCGATGCCGCCGCGCGCCGCCATCCGCCGCAGGTCCTCGGTCTCCATGTTCTGCCACGGCTGTCCCATTTCGCCCTCCCGTACCGCGTCGGTCTCTGCGTCCTGCTGCTTCCATACCCGGGTGGGAGCCGGAGAACCCGCACCGGCAGCCGGAGCCTTCCGGGGCTCGGGCCGATACGCTGGCGGGGTTCGTCCCGGCGGGACGGTGAGCGGCGAGGGGAGACGCGGCATGACGTGGAGCTGGCGGTACGAGGGCACTGACGGCGCGACAGTCGACGGACCGGCGGAGTCGTTCCCCAGTCAGGCCGACGCCGAGTCCTGGATCGGCCAGACCTGGCGTGAACTCGCGGCGTCCGGCGTCACCACTGTCACCCTGCTGGAGGAGGACCGGGCCGAGTACCGGATGAGTCTGCTCCCGACGGCCGACTGATGGCCCACGACCGCCCGGGTGTGGAGCCGGAGGTCTTCGGCGTACCCCGGGCGGCGCTGCGACCCAGCCCGGTCTTCCTGGCCCTGGTCGCGCTCTTCGTGACCTGCGGCGTGCTGGCCTGGAACGAGGTCGGCAACGTCCGACTGAACGTCTTCGGGTTCGTCGTCGCCGGTTGGCTCGTCTCACTCTGCCTGCACGAGTACGCCCACGCGGTGGTCGCCTTCCGCGCCGGGGACCGGAGCGTGGCCCACCGGGGCTACCTCACGTTGAACCCGTTGAAGTACACCCATCCGCTGCTGTCGGTCGTACTGCCGGTGGCGGTGGTGCTGCTCGGCGGCATCGGACTTCCCGGCGGGGCGGTCTGGGTGGATCGGCACTCGATCCCGGGGCGGCTGCGACACACCCTGGTCAGCCTCGCCGGCCCGGCCACCAACGTGCTGTTCACCCTGATCCTGGTGGCGGCCCTGCGGATCGGCACCGGGGCCGGCATCGGCGGGTCGGAGGAGTTCTGGGCGGGGCTGGCGCTGCTGGCGTTCCTCCAGCTGACCGCGAGCGTGCTCAACCTCCTCCCGGTGCCCGGCCTCGACGGCGGCAACATGATCCAGCCGTGGCTGAACCCGCAGTGGCGACGGATGTACGACCTGTTCGCCCCGTTCGGCTTCATCATGCTCTTCGCCCTGCTGTGGAACCCCCGCCTGGGCGGGTGGTTCTTCGACGGGGTCTTCGCCCTGGCGAACCTGATCGGTCTCCCCCCGTGGCTGTACGTCGCCGGGCTGGACCTGATCCGCTTCTGGCAGAGCTGACGCGTCGGCGGGCGCGGGCCACCCGACGGACGACCCGCCGGTGGCCCGGCCGGGCGGTGTGCACCGTGCACCGGCCGGGCCGCACCGGTCAGGGACGCTCGGCCGGGCTCTCCGTCTTGGCCGGGTCCCGCTCGGTGATCGGGTCGACGATCTCGTCGATCGCCTTGAGCAGGTCGGCGTCGAGCTTCACCCCGGCCGCCGCGACGTTGCCGTGCACCTGGTCGGGGCGGGAGGCACCGATGATCGCGGAGGAGACGTTCGGGTTCTGCAACACCCAGGCGATGGCGAGCTGCGGCATGGTCAGCCCGGCCTGCTCGGCGAGGGGCTTGAGCCGCTGGACCCGGGTCAGCACGTCGTCGTCGAGCCACCGGGCGATGAAACCCGCGCCGGACTTCTCGTCGGTGGCCCGGGAACCGGCCGGTGGCGGCTGCCCCGGCAGGTACTTGCCGGACAGGACCCCCTGGGCCATCGGGGACCAGACGATCTGGCCGAGCCCCAGCTCCTCGCTGGTCGGAATGACCTCGGCCTCGATGACCCGCCAGAGCATCGAGTACTGCGGCTGGCTGGAGACCAGCGGTACGCGCAGCTCCTGGGCGAGCTGGTGGGCCTGGCGGATCTGCGAGGCCTTCCACTCGGAGACGCCGATGTAGTGGGCCTTGCCGGAGTGGACCACGTCGGCGAACGCCGACATCGTCTCCTCCAGCGGGGTGTGGTAGTCGTACCGGTGGGCCTGGTAGAGGTCCACGTAGTCGGTCTGGAGTCGACGCAGCGACCCGTTGATGGACTCCATGATGTGTTTGCGGGACAGCCCTCGGTCGTTGCGGCCGGGACCGGTGGGCCAGTAGACCTTCGTGAAGATCTCCAGCCCCTCACGGCGCTCACCGGACAGCGCCCGGCCGAGGACCTCCTCGGCCCGGGTGCCGGCGTACACGTCGGCGGTGTCGAAGGTGGTGATGCCGGTGTCCAGGGCGGCCCGCACACAGGCGAGTGCCGCCTCCTCCTCGACCTGGGAACCGTGGGTGATCCAGTTCCCGTACGAGATCTCGCTGACCATCAGGCCCGAGCGGCCAAGGTGTCGGAATTCCATGCCTGCGACCCTAGTCCCGGTCGGGCCGACCTTCGACCCACAGCGGCGTCACCCGTTCCGGCGACCGGTGCGGTGACGCGGCGAGCGGATGCCTCGGTGCCTGTCGTAGGACCGGCGACGGCGCTGTTCAGAGCACCGGTGAGGCGTCGGCGAGCAGTTCGTCGATCGCGGCAACCACCCCGGCCTGGTCCCGGTGGGTCGGTGGGATCAACAGCTCCCCCCGCCGGTCCAGCGCCCCCCACCGTTCACCGTCACCGACCAGGAAGGCGACCGGGTGGATGGCCAGCACCGGATGGGCCGGGGTGAGGACCATCCCGCCGTCGCGGTCCAGTACCCCACGTCGGCCACCGACCACCACCACTGCCAGCCCCTCGTCGCTGAACCCGTCGATCCGACGACCGTCGGCGAAGGTGGTGTCGAACCCGTCCAGCCGGGTCGGCACCACCAGCTCGCCCTCGGTGTCGACGGCTCCCCAGCCGTTGCCCATCCGTACGATCGCCCGTCCGGCCCGGAACGGGCGGATCTCGTCGAAGCCGTGCGCCACCACCACCTCGCCGTCCGGGTCGACGGCCATCCAGGAACTCGCACCGTCGGTCGACACCCAGGCCAGCCCGTCACCGAACGGACGGACGTACGGCCAGGTGGATTCCAGTCGGGGCGTGCCGGAGGGGTCGAGAAGCGTCCACCCCACCGAGTCGGGTCGCCGCGCCCAGGCCAGCCCCTCGTGGAACGGCTGCGCGACGGCGTACTCGGGGTCGATGGCGAACTCGCCGTCCGGGGCGGCGTACCCCCACCGTTCCCGGTCGCCGTCCTGGGCGGGCACCGGGACGCGGGGCTGTTGCAGCAGCTCGTCCCGATCACGCGGGTACGGCCCGAAGTCGTTCTCCTCGGCCCGACGGGCGACCGCGTCCAGGGCCTGACCGATCCGGGCGGTCATCCCGTCGTCGCCGTCGCCGCGCAGGTCCAGTGCCCGCTCGAAGTGGTGGCACGCCTCGATCAGCCGCCCCTGGTCGTAACAGGACCGCCCGGCGTGCTCGTGCAGGGCCGCCCGCAGCCGGTCCGGCAGCTCCGGGGAGTCCGCCTCGGCAAGCAGCCTGTCGGCCTCACCGAACTCGCCCCGCCATCGCAGCACGTTCGCCAGCCGGGCCTGGACCAGGGCGGTCCGACGCAGCTCTCCGGTGGCCTCGGCGTACGTCAACGCCAGTCGCCCGTCGTCGAGGGCGTCGTCGAGGTCACCGAGCAGCCGGGCGGTGACCGCCCGCAGACTGAGCAGTCGGGTACGGGTCCGGTTGTCCAACGTCGTACCGAGTTTCGCGGTGATCTGCCGCCGGATCGTCCACAGCTCGGCCGGGTCGTGCACCACCTCGCGGAGGGTCTCCCCGTCGAGTTCCCAGCGGTATCCGCGCAGCGCCGCCTCGGGGTCGGCGTCGGTGGCACCGGACCGTTGCGCAGGTACGGCCGCCGCGTCCTCGCGGCTCTCGTCGGCACCGGGCCTCCCGGGTGGCTCCGCCGACCCGGGGGCGGGCGGACCGGAGACCGGCGAGGGCGACGACACCGGCGGCCCCGAAACCGGTGCCGGTGGTGCGGAGACCGGTGCTGGTGGTGCGGAGACCGGTCTCGGTGGCCCGGAGATCGGTGCCGGTGGTCCGGAGGTCGGTGCTGGTGGTGCGGAGACCGGTGCCGGTGGTCCGGAGGTCGGTGCTGGTGGTCCGGAGACCGGTGCCGGTGGCGCGGAGGTCGGTCTCGGTGGTCCGGAGACCGGTGCCGGTGGTCCGGAGACCGACGCGGGTGGCGCGGAGACCGGTGCCGGTGGGGTGACGAGCGGTGGGCCGGAGGTCGGCCTCGGCGGTGCGGAGATCGGCGGTCCCGAGATCGGCGCTGGTGGTCCCGAGACCGGTGCCGGTGGTGCGGAGACCGGTGCCGACGACGCGGGAGTCGGTTGGTCGGCCGGGTCGGGGCCGACGGCAGGTGGGACCGAGACGGGGTGGTGGTCCGTCGGCTCGGACCGGTCGCCCCCGGACGGCGGGGACGACTCGGGGGTCGGTTCCGGCGGAGTCGGCCTCTTGGGACGGAACCAGGCGTCCGCGCCACTGACCGAGGGACGGGTCGGTGCCGGGGCGGCGGCCCTCCGGTCGTCTGGGGCGGTCGTCTTCGGTGGGGCGGCGTCGGCGGGCGGGGTCTCCGGTTCGGCGTCCGCGTTCCCGGTGTCGCTCTGCCCCCGTCCCGTCCCGGTCGTCCCTGAAGCCCCGGTCGTACCGGTCGTCCCGGTCCCTTCGGGCGCCCCGGTCGCCCCGGTCGCCCCGGTCGCCCCGGTCGCCCCGGTCGCCCCGGTCGCCCCGGCAGTCTCCGTCGTCCCGGAGGCTCTGGTCGTCCCGGACGTCTCGGTGGTCTCGGAGGCCCTGTCCGTTCCGGGAGTCCTAGCCGTTTCGGTCGCCTTGTCGGGACCGGTCGTCCCGGATGGCCCGTCTGCCCCGGCGGACACTGTGGTCTCGTCCGTCGACACCGACGGTGCCGGGTCCGACGGGCGACGGTACTGCTCGTAGGGGTCGTCGTCCCGGACCGTCTCGCCGTCCCGGACCGTCTCGCCGGAGTCGGGGCGGGTGGTCCGGTCCGGGCCGACGGTCACCGTGGGGGACACGACCGGCGGTGCCTGTGCCGGTACGCCCGTCCGCGCCGACCGGGACTCGTCGGTCACCGTCTGGTCGTGCGCCGGGACCGGCTCCGGTCCGGCCGGCTCCGGCGCGGGCACCACCGGCGGACGGGGTGGAACGGGCGGGCGCGGCGGTACGGGCGGCCCTGAGGTGGGGCGCTCACGCGGCGGTACGGGCGGGCGTTGCGGGGCCTGCTCGGCGGGTTCGAGCGGGGGCACCAGCCGTAGCCGGGGTCCCGCATCGGCGGGCACCGGTGGCCGGGTCGGCTCGCTCGACCGGTGTGGCTCGCGCCGGTCCGCCGGAACGGGTGGATGCTCCTGCCGCTGCTCCTGCTGCCACGCGGGTCGGTTGGGGTCGCCCGGCGGGCGCTGGTCGGGTCGGCGTCCCTCGTCCGGGCGGATCGGGCCGGGCTCCGGCCAGGGCAGCCGGTCGTCGCGCCGGGGGGCCTGATGTGCTGCGGCCTGACGGTACGGCTCCGGACGTCGCCGACCCGGCTGCTGGTCAGGACGGAACGGACCCGGCTGCTGGTCGGGGTGCTGGTCGGGTCGGGTCGGCCCCGGCTGCTGGTCGGGGCGGAACGGACCGGGCTGGCCACCGCCGACCCGACGGTCCGTACGGTCCCGGTCGCCGGGGTGGTTCCGCCGGTCGTCCGGGGTCCGCCGGTCGTCGGCGTCCCACCTGTCGGCTCGGCCCCGTCGGTCGTCGACGTCCTCCTGACCGGCGTACTCCCAGCTGTCCTGGTCGTCCCAGAGGTCGGGGTCCCGCTGGATGCTGTGGTCCCAGGGGCTCTCGGGACCCACCGGGCGGGGTACGTCGCTGCGGTCGAGCCGGTGCGGGTGGGCCGCCGGACCGTCCTGGGGGTGAGGACTCCAGTGGTGCGGCGGCAGCACGTTGTCGCCGCCCGACCGATCGGGCCGACGGGCGCGGTCGTGCTCCGCCGGGGGCCGTTCGGGGCGGGCCGGTGGCCTGGCGTACCCGTGCCCGGCCCGGCCGTTACCGGCAGCGGGACGCTCGTACCCGGGACCGGGCCGGTCGTCGCTCGCGGCGGGGCGCTCGTAACCGGAGCCGGGTCGCTCCTGACCGGGGGCGGGGCCTTCGTGTGTGGAGGGGGGCCGCTCGCCCGGGGCGGGGCGTTCGTATCCGGCGGGGGGCCGCCCGTAGACGTTTGCCGGTCGTTCGGGGCCGGGCCGCCCGAAGTCGGCGGCCGGGCGGTCACGGCCCGGGCCGGGCCGGTCGGGGTGAGCGCCGGGCCGGGACCCGCGCCGCTCGTCCGGTTCGGGCACCCAGCCCGGCTCCGGCCTCGGTGCCGGTGAGACGGGGCCGTCGTCGTAGTTGCGGCGTCCGCCTCGGGGTGCGGGTGAGACGGGGCCGTCGTGGTGGTCCCGGCGTCCGCCTCGGGGTGCGGGTGAGACGGGGCCGTCGTGGTGGTCCCGGCGTCCGCCCCGAGGCGCGGGGGAGACGGGTCGGGACGCGGGGGAGACCGGACGGGGAGCGGGTGAGACGGGGCGGCCGTACTCGGGTCGTTCCGGGCGGCCGTACCACTCCTGTTCCCGGTTACGGTCCTGGTCCGAGCGGCGGTCCGGGGCCGGGCCCCGGCCGTGGTCGGGTCGGTGCCCGGGATCGGTCCGCGAGGTGTCCCACGCCGGTCCAGCCGGTCGGCGACCGTTCCGCTCGGGTCCGCCGCGTCGGTGCCCCTCGTCGGGTCGACGGAGGTCGTCGGGGTGCCGCCGGTCGGGTTCGCCGTCTCCGCGCCGTCGTCCCGCCTCCGGCGGGGGTGTCCGACCCCGCTGTCCGGTCGGTTCGGCGTGCGGTCGGCGGTACATGTCCTCGTACCACCGGTCGTCGCGGGGAGCGGGACGGCCGTCCCAGGACGACGCCGCCGGCTCCTCGGGCTCCTCCTCGTCCCAGACGTAGCCGACCCGGTACGACCCGTCGGACTTGGTCGGGGCCAGGGGTGGCACCTCGGCCCGCCCCCGGACGGCAGCCCGGCCGGTGGGCGGGGGAGCGTACTGCATGCCGATGTCGCCCGGGTAGCGCTGACCGGGGAACTGCGGCTGCCACTCGTTGGTCGGGGCGACCTTCCAGGACGGCTCGGCCGGGTCGCGCCACCGGTCGTAGTCACCGCGACTCATCGGCAGGCCCCGTCGCCGCCCGCGTGGCGCGTCCCGGTGGCGGGCTCGTATCGCTCGCTCACGGCGGTGTCACCTCGTCGGAGTATCGTCGCGCTGGGCGGCCGCACCCAACCGGTCATGTCACGCGTCCGGTGCGGAATGGCTGCGCATGGAGGGTAGCGGCGTGGGCTCGGTCACCGCCACTGTGACGTCGCTGACGGGCCCAAACGTTATCCTACGGATCCGGACATTCACCGCGATAGTCGGATCGTGTTTCCGGCGATACTCGACAAACTGCCCCGTCGCCGGGGGATCCCGGCACTCCGCGCCCCGATCGCCGACGCGGACCGTAGTCGCCCCGCTCCGCCCTCCGTCGGGCAGCCCGGATCCCAGGAGGCCGACCGGAGCCCATGGGTCCACAGGCCGACCGGAGACCACCGGCCGACCGGAACCGGCGACCCCGGTGGGGTGGGTCAGACGGGGTCGCCGAGGTTGACCCGGGGTTCGGGGGCACGCATCCGGCGGAAGGTGATCGACCGCATGATGGCGTACAGGTAGAGCGAGCCCAGCCGCTGTTGCGTCCGGGGGAAGCGCTCCCGGACCAGCTTCTTGATCTTGCGCGAGATCAGGATCGAGTCGATCACCACGCCGAGGGCGAGCGCCCCCCACAGCAGGTTCGAGACCAGCCGGACGACCGCCGGCATCGCCGCGTTCGACCCGATCAGCACGATCAGAGCTCCACCGAAGAACCAGGTGCCGACGGTACGACGGGAGTCGACGACGTTCCGGGCGAGCAGCCGCTCCGGACCCCGGTCGCGGGGGCCACCCTCACGGCGGAACTCGGCGGCGGCCTCGGCGCGTACCTGCCGGCGACGCTGCTTCGCCTCCTCCTTCGTCAGCGGCGGCCCCGCCCCACCGGGACGGCGGGCCGCGCCGGGGCGCTTCGGCGTCTCCCGCCCCTTCCCCGGGGTGTGACTACGAGCATGGGTGACTGGCGTCTCGTCGGCCGGCGCGGAGGCGGCGGACTCGTCGACGACGTCGGTGGACTTGCGGCGGAAGAGCGACGGCACGCGGCAAGGGTAGCCAAACGTCCGCGCCCGGTGCACATCGCGGTGCACCGGGCGCGGACGCGGGTCGGTCGGTGGTCTCCTCCCGGTGACGTACGAGGTCACCCGGGTCGGGAGGGCAGCGGGTCAGGGACGCTCGACGTGGGCACCGAGGTCCGACAACTTCGCCTCGAAGTCCTCGTACCCCCGGTTGATCAGGTCGACGCCGTAGACCCGGGAGGTGCCCTCGGCGGCGAGCGCGGCGATCAGGTGGCTGAACCCGGCCCGCAGGTCCGGGATGACCAGGTCGGCGGCGTGCAGCTTGCTCGGACCGGCGATGACCGCCGAGTGCTTGAAGTTGCGTCGGCCGAACCGGCACGGGGTGCCGCCCAGGCAGTCCCGGTAGACCTGGATGTTCGCGCCCATGGTGTTGAGCGCCTCGGTGTAGCCCAGCCGCTGCTCGTACACCGTCTCGTGGACGATCGACAGGCCCCGGGCCTGGGTCAGGGCGACCACCAGGGGCTGCTGCCAGTCGGTCATGAAACCGGGGTGGACGTCGGTCTCCAGGGCCACCGACTTCAGCTCCCCGCCCGGGTGCCAGAACCGGATGCCGCCCTCCTGGCCGGGCTGCCCCAGCCGAGGCGGACGGACGTCGGTGACCTCGTACTCGCCCCCGACCGAGCGGAAGATGTTGAGGAAGGTCATCATGTCGGCCTGTTGCGCGCCGAGGACCTCGACGTGTCCCCGGGTGGCCAGCGCCGCCGCCGCCCAACTGGCCGCCTCGATCCGGTCCGGGATAGGCCGGTGGTTGTAGCCGTGCAGCTTCGGCACACCCTGGATCTCGATGACCCGGTCGGTGTGCACCTTGATGATCGCGCCCATCTTCTGCAGGATGCAGATCAGGTCGATGATCTCCGGTTCCACCGCCGCGTTGCGCAGCTCGGTGACGCCCTCGGCCATCACCGCGGTCAGCAGCACCTGCTCGGTGGCGCCGACGCTCGGGTACGGCAGGGAGAACTTGGTGCCGTGCAGGCCGTTCGGCGCGGACAGGTGCAGCCCCTCGGGCCGCTTCTCGACGGTCGCCCCGAACTCCCGCAGCGCCTGCAGGTGGAAGTCGATCGGACGGGGGCCGATGTGGCAGCCGCCCAGGTCCGGGATGAAGGCGTGGCCCAGCCGGTGCAGCAGCGGGCCGCAGAACAGGATCGGGATCCGGCTCGACCCGGCGTGCACGTTGATCTGGTCGGTGCTGGCGCTCTCGACGTAGGCCGGGTCGAAGACCAGCTCGCCGTCCTCGTCGCCGTCGGTCACCTTGACCCCGTGCAGGCCGAGCAGCCCGCGGACCACCTCGACGTCCCGGATCCGAGGCACGTCGTACAGCCGGCTGGGGGTGTCACCCAGCAGGGCGGCGACCATCGCCTTGGAAACCAGGTTCTTCGCGCCGCGCACGCGGATCCGCCCTTGCAGCGGACTTCCTCCGTGTACGACCAGGACGTCGTCGGTCAACGCAACCTCCAGCGCGTCGGTGCTGCCGTGTTGGATCGGGCCTGCGATGGACATCGCTACCCCGGTAACGCGGCCACGTCAAAAGAAGCCGCCTCGTTTCGTCGCACCCGGCAGCATAGCCCTCGGTGACCACGATGAGTCGGTCACACCGCCTGGGACGGCATGAATGGGTGAAACAGGTGTGTTAACGTACTGGTTCGATCACTCAGGGTTGTGACCCTGCGGGCGGGGGTGCAGGCGCGGGCGGGGGTACAGGTGCTCCGCCCGGCAGGGCGAGCATCTGGTCCAACGCCACCCGGGCGTGGTGCGCGGTGTCCGGGTCGACGGTGATCTGGTTGACCACCCGCCCCGCGACCAGCTCCTCCAGCGCCCAGACCAGGTGCGGAAGGTCGATCCGGTTCATCGTCGAGCAGTAGCAGACCGCGCGGTCCAGGAACA
Source organism: Micromonospora sp. NPDC000207 (assembly GCF_040300925.1). NCBI lineage: Bacteria > Bacillati > Actinomycetota > Actinomycetes > Micromonosporales > Micromonosporaceae > Micromonospora > Micromonospora sp. NPDC000207. Next base: position 48,946 of record NZ_JBEPEQ010000022.1, on the reverse strand, counting down.
TGACCTGCTTGTCCGGGTGGGCCAGCGCCAGACGGCGTACCAGGTTCAGTTCGGTCCCCACCGCCCACGCCGAACCGGCCGGGGCGGCCTCGATCGCCTTGATGATGTATTCGGTGGAACCGACCTGGTCGGCGGCGTTCACCACCTCGTGCCGGCACTCCGGGTGGACCAGGACGTTCACCCCCGGCACCCGGCGCCGGACGTCCTCGACGCTGTCGAGGGTGAAGCGACCGTGCACCGAGCAGTGCCCGCGCCACAGGATCATCTTCGCGTCCCGGACCTGCTGGGGGGTCAGCCCGCCGCCCGGCTTGTGCGGGTCGTAGAGCACGCAGTCGTCGAGCGACAGCCCCATCTCCAACACGGCGGTGTTGCGACCCAGGTGCTGGTCGGGCAGGAACAGGACCTTCTCGCCCTGCTGGTACGCCCACTCCAGGGCGCGCTGCGCGTTGGACGAGGTGCAGACCAGGCCGCCGTTACGCCCGACGAAGCCCTTGATGTCCGCCGAGGAGTTCATGTAGGTGACGGGCACCGTCGAATCGGCCACACCCAGGTCGGTCAGGACGTCCCAGGCCTTCTCGACCTGCGACAGCACCGCCATGTCCGCCATCGAACACCCGGCCGCCAGGTCGGGCAGGACCACCCGCTGCGCGTCGGTGGTGAGGATGTCGGCGCTCTCGGCCATGAAGTGGACGCCGCAGAAGACGATGTACTCCGCGTCGGGGCGGGCCGCCGCCTCCCGGGCCAGCTTGAACGAGTCGCCGGTGACGTCGGCGAACTGGATCACCTCGTCGCGCTGGTAGTGGTGGCCGAGCACGAAGACCTTCGTGCCCAGGGCCGCCTTCGCGGCCGTCGCCCGGGCCACCAGATCGGGGTCGCTCGGGGCGGGTAGCTCACCGGGACACTCCACGCCACGCTCGGTGGCAGGGTCGCTGCCTCGGCCGAGAAGCAGCAGGGCAGTCGCTGTGTTCGAGGGTTCCACCCAGGTCGAAGTCACCAGCCCATGGTCGCACAGCGGGGCCGCCGTGGAAGTTCCACCAGTGTGTCCTGTCACACTCATCGGCATGCGCGTGCTGCTCTGTCCGGACAAGTTCGCCGGCACCCTGCCGGCCCAGGAGGTGGCCGCTGCGGTCGCCGACGGCTGGCGGGAGGTGACCGACGGTGACGAGCTGCTGATCCGACCCCTGGCCGACGGGGGGCCGGGGTTCGTCGCGGTCCTCGCCGAGGCGCTCGGCGGGCGGCGGATCGCGGTGTCGACCGTCGACCCCCTGGGCCGCCCGGCAGCCGGTGAGTTCCTTCTCACCCCCGACGGTTCGACGGCGTACCTGGAGAGCGCCCAGGCGTGCGGGTTGCACCTGCTGACCGTCGAGGAACGCGACCCCAAGGCCACCACCTCGTACGGGCTCGGCCTGCTGATCGCCGCCGCCGTGGAGAGCGGGGCACGGACGGTGGTGATCGGGCTGGGCGGGTCGGCCACCAACGACGCCGGCGCGGGCATGCTCACCGCCCTGGGCGCGACCCCGCTGGACGAGACCGGCCTCGCCCTGCCGTACGGGGGTGCCGCGCTGGCCGCCGCCGTGGCCCTGGACGGTACGCCCCGACTGCGCGGGGTCCGGTTGGTCGCCGCCACCGACGTGGACAACCCCCTGCTCGGGCTGCACGGTGCCAGCAACGTTTACGGCCCGCAGAAGGGGGCCTCCCGTGCCGACGTCCTGCTCCTCGACGCCGCACTGGAGCGCTTCGCGGGCGTACTGGAGCGGGATCTTCCGGGCTGTCCGGCACAGCTCGGGCTCCAGCCCGGCGGCGGTGCGGCGGGTGGCCTGGGGGCGGCCGTACTCGCCCTCGGTGGGCACTGCGAATCCGGCATCGGGCTGGTCACCGGGGCGATCGGGCTCGACGCCGCACTCGACGAGTGCGACCTGGTGATCACCGGGGAGGGCTCGTTCGACCACCAGTCCCTGCGCGGGAAGGTCGTCGCCGGGGTGGCCGGTGCCGCCCGGGACCGGGGGGTCCCCTGCGTGGTGGTCGCCGGTCGGGTCAGCACCGGACGTCGGGAGTCCGCCTCGGCCGGGGTGACCGACGCGTACAGCCTGGTGGAGCACTTCGGCGGGGAGGAGCGCGGCGGCGTCGAGGCGGCCATGGGGCGACCCGCGCAGGGCCTGCGTGAGCTGGGTGCCCGCCTGGCCCGCCAGTGGAGTCGGTGAGCTGCGCCACCGGTCCCCGGACGGTTGTACGTCACGACGGTGACGTCAGCGGGGAGCGGCCTACAATTGCTGTCGGACCGCAGTGGGAATCACTGGACCGGCGGCTGACGTTGGCCAGGACGACCACACCTACGCGTGCAGGGAGAATTCCACGTGACCACGCCAGCGCAGACCGAGTCGACCGAGGCCACGGCCCCGGTATCCGTCGTCCTCACCGACGCCGCGGCGCAGAAGGTCAAGGCCCTGATCGAGCAGGACGAGAGCGGCAATGACCTGCGGCTGCGGGTGGCGGTGCAGCCCGGCGGCTGCTCCGGCCTGCGATACCAGCTCTTCTTCGACGAGCGTTCCCTCGACGGCGACGTCGTCAGCGACTTCGGTGGCGTCGAGGTCGTCGTCGACCGGATGAGCGCCCCCTACCTGGCCGGCGCGACGATCGACTTCGCCGACCGGATCGACGCCCAGGGCTTCACCATCGACAACCCCAACGCGGGCAACTCCTGCGCCTGCGGCGACTCGTTCAGCTGAGTCGACGCCTCCCGCGACACCAGGGCCGACGTCCGTACGGACGTCGGCCCTGGTCGCGTCCGTGGCCCGGATCTGGACGCCGACGACTCCCGACCGGGGGAGGGTGGACGATCCGGCGACCCTCGACCGGCCCGCGAGACGGGCCGGTAGGCTGACCCGGCCGTGCCGCCGAACCCGAGGGTTGACATGAAGATCGCCGTTACCGGCTCGATCGCCACCGACCACCTGATGAGCTTCCCCGGTCGCTTCGCCGACCAGTTCATCGCGGACCAACTCGACAAGGTGTCACTCTCCTTCCTCGTCGACGACCTGGTCCTGCGCCGGGGCGGGGTCGCCGCGAACATCGCCTTCGGGATGGGGCAGCTCGGGCTGCGCCCGGTCCTGCTCGGCGCGGTCGGCGCCGACTTCGCCGACTACCGCTCCTGGCTGGAGCGGCACGGCGTGGACTGCGAGTCGGTGCACATCAGCGAGATCGCCCACACGGCCCGCTTCGTCTGCACCACCGACACCGACATGTGCCAGATCGCCTCCTTCTACGCCGGGGCGATGGCCGAGGCCCGCAACATCGAGCTGGCCCCGGTCGCCGACCGCCTCGGCGGACTGGACCTGGTCCTGGTCGGTGCCAACGACCCGGAGGCGATGCTGCGGCACTCCACCGAGTGCCGGGAGCGGGGGTACGCCTTCGTCGCCGACCCCTCCCAGCAGCTCGCCCGGATGGAGGGCGAGGACGTGGTCGGGCTGATCGAAGGCGCCGACTACCTGATGACCAACGACTACGAGAAGTCCCTGCTGCAGAGCAAGGCCGGGCTGACCGACGACCAGCTCCTCGAACAGGTCAAGATCCGGGTCACCACGCTGGGCAAGCGCGGGGTGGAGATCGTCGGGCGGGACATCGACCCGATCCACGTACCGATCGCCAAGGAGTCCCGCGTCATGGACCCCACCGGCGTCGGCGACGGGTTCCGCGCCGGTTTCTTCGCCGCCCTCTCCTGGGATCTGGGGCTGGAGCGCAGCGCCCAGGTGGGTTCGCTGCTGGCCACCCTGGTCCTGGAGACCGTCGGCACCCAGGAGTACCAGGTCCGCCCGGACCTGTTCGTCAAGCGTCTCGCCGAGTCCTACGGTGACGCCGCCGCCGACGAGGTCCGCGCCCACCTCCTCGGCTGACCCGCCGCCGTCAGCTGCCCGCTGCCCGCTGCCCGCTGCCCGCTGCCAGCTTTCAGCTGCCCGCTGCCCGCTCTTGCTCGGCTGCCCTTTCTGCTCGGCTGCCCCGCCGCAGCCCACCCGCAGGAGATCCTGGGATCAGGTGGCCCCTTTTGGGGGGGCCGATGTGTTCCAAGATCTCCTGTCGCGGGGGAGGAAGCCGCTCAGCGCGGGTGGGGCACGGCGTGGACGAAGGCCGCCCACTGGCGCGGTGCGAAGGTCAGGCTCGGGCCCGACCGGTCCTTGCTGTCACGGACCGCCACCGGGTCGGGCAGGTACGCGCACCCGACGCAGTCGCCGTTGTTGGTGCTGCGGCTACTGGTGAACCACTGGGCGGTGGCGAGGTCAGGGTGTCCACGGCGGCCTCCGGGGTCATGCGCCGGCGGCGTACTCCCGGATCAACGCGTGCGACTCGGCGGGTGAGAGAGCGACCTGGCGCAGGTTGTCGGAGACCATGCTATGGGTCCGGACCCCGTCCGCATCCTGCACGTACGTCGCCCCGTCGAGCAGTTCGGTGTAGGCGATCGGCGGGACGTGGGCGAAGTCCAGGACGACGAATTTGCCCACCGGCGTCGCCGGATGGGACCTGTCCTGCGGTCGGAGCACCTGGACGGTGACGTTCGGCAGTTCCGACATGGCCGCGAGGTGACGCAGCTGACCCCGCCGGGTCTCGTCCCCGTTGACCCGCAGCTGCACCCCCCGGGTCTTGTCCCCGTTGACCCGCAGCCGCAGCGCCGCCTCACCGATCACCGCGTGCAGGGTCAACGGCTCGTCGTCGGTGAGCCGCCTCGCCCGGGCCTGCCGGAAGGAGACGAACCGTTCGGCGTGGTCGGGGCGGACGAAGCCGGTGCCCAGGGTCAGCGCCTGGGCGTACTCCTCGGTCTGGAGCAGTCCCGGGATCACCATGGACTCGAAGACGAACGCCTCGTCGGCCAGCCCCTCCAGTCCGACGTACGTCCTGAACCAGTCCGGCATGACGTTGGCCCAGGGTGCCCACCAGCTCCGTGCGTCGGGCGCCCGGCCAGTGCGGTGAGTCGGTCGACCGCGGACTGATCGGCACCACAGGAGTGCAGGACCGCCGCGATGTCCTCGGGGAACTGCTGGTACCGGCCCATCTCCATGTGCCCGAGCTTCGGTTGGCCGAGGCCGGTGCGTCGGGCGAATTCACTCAACGACATCGGCACGTCGCGTCTACGACTGCACCCCCTCGACGGTGATGTCTTCGCCTGGGGGCTGGCGTTCGACGACCACACCCTCCTGTGCGGGGACGACCGCCGGTCGACAGGCACTTCCACCCACCCCGAGCAGGCCGTACGTCTGTTCGCCCGGGCCGGTCGACGGCTCCGCCTGCTCTGGCTGGACTGAACCGCTCCCCGGCCTGCGTCGCTCCCCGGCCTGCCCGGCGTTGCCCGTGGTGAGAGGGGTGCCCCTCTCTACCGTAGGCGTTAACAGGGGGCCCTTCCTTGCGCTTCAGTGGGTGCGGCGGACGTCGTAGGCGGGGCCGTCGGGGCCGGTGACGGTGCCGAGGAACTCCTGGCCGCGCATCCGACACCAGGCGGGGAGGTCCACCGCGGCGGCCGGGTCGTCGGCGAGGACCCGGACGACTGTGCCCACCGGCAGGTCGGGGAGTCGACGGGCGACAGCGATCACCGGCAGCGGGCAGCGCTGGCCACGACAGTCGAGCAGTTCGGCCGGGATCGTCACAGCCCCGTCACCCCGGCCTCGGCCCGCAGGTCGGCCACGATCCCCGGCAGTTCGGCCAGGAACCGGTCCACCTCGGCCTCGGTGGTCTCCCGGTGCAGGCTGACCCGGACGTTGCCGTGCGACAGCACCCCCATCGCCTCCAGGACGTGCGACGGGCGCAGCGTCGAGGAGGTGCACGAGGAACCCGAGGAAACGGCAAAGCCCCGCCGGTCCAGGGCGTGCAGCAGCGCCTCCCCGTCGACGTACAGGCAGGAGAAGGTGACCAGGTGGGGGAGACGGTCGGTGGGGTCGCCGACCACCTCGACGTCGGGCACCTCGGCGGCGACCCGGGTCCGGATCCGGTCCACCAGCGGGGTCAGCCGGGCGGCCTGTGCCGCCGCGTCGCCCGTCACCGCCCGCAGGCTCGCCGCCGCCGCCACCACCGTCGGGAGGTTCACCGTCCCCGGGGCCCGCCCCGACTCCCGTTCGTCGGTGGGCCAGGGCGACTCCCAGCGGGTCCCCTTGCGGACCACCAGCAGCCCGACCCCGGCCGGTCCGCCCCACTTGTGGGCGCTGGCGGTCAGGATCGACCAGCCCGTCGGGACGGGTACCCGACCCACCAGTTGGGCGGCGTCGACGTGGAGGGGGACGTCGGCGGCGGCGCACTCGGCCCCCGCCGCCTCGACCGGCTGGACGGTGCCCACCTCGTGGCTCGCCCCGATCAGCGTCGCCAACGCCACCCCCGGCGCGGCGACCGCCGTCGACCAGGCGTCGCGGTCCAGTCGACCCCACCGGTCCACGGGTACGCCGACCGCCTCGCCGCCGTCTGCCACGTGCCGCTGCGCGGCATGCAGGACGGCCGAGTGTTCGATCGTCGAGTGCACCAGGACCCGGCCGACCCGGTGCCGTCCACGCAGGCCCCCGAGGACGGCGGCGTGGGCTGCGGTCGTACCGCTGGGGGTGAAGGAGAGCTCGTCGGGTCGGACCCCCAGGGTCTGCGCGGTGGCCTCCCGGGCGGCGTCGAGGAGTTGCCGGGCCCGGCGGGCCTGGGTGTAGAGCCGGGCCGGGTCGGCCCAACCGTCGTCCAGGGCGGCCAGCAGCGCCTGTCGGGCGACCGGATGCAGGGGTGCGGCGGTGGCCGTGTCCAGGTAGACCGGGGGAGCGCTCACAGGAGGCCACGCTACCGGGCGGAGCCGCCACAAGATCCCCCGACGGGACGGACAACCACCCCCAAGACCGTCCAGTCCCGCTTGGTCGAGTAATCTGCGACCGTCGGTGACGCCTTTGCCGCAGGTGTTCGAGGGGTTCAACCCGCCGCGGCGCGCTAGGGAGGCAGGACCAGGTGGTCGCAGGGAATTCGGAGGTACGGCCCGTGGCCGTGCGGCACGACGCTTCTCCGGGAGCCGGTCGACGGCGTGGTGCTGGCCGGGTCGCGGGGCTCGGTCTCGGCGCGGTGGCGCTGCTGACCACGCTCACCGGCTGCGACGTCGGTGCGGCGTTCGGCGGCTTCGGCTGGCCGCAGGGGGGTATCACCCCCGAGTCGCAGCGGATGTACGACCTCTGGATCGCCTCCTGCATCGCGGCGCTCGCCGTCGGTGTCTTCGTGTGGGGCCTGATCTTCTGGTGCGTCGTGCGCTACCGCAAGCGGGGCAACACCCTGCCGGTGCAGACCCGGTACAACCTGCCGATGGAGTTCCTCTACACCATCGCGCCGATCCTGATCGTCTCGGTGCTCTTCTACTACACCGCGATCGTGCAGACCGACGTGAACCGTGAGTCGGAGAACCCCGACGTCACAGTCGAGGTCGTCGCCTTCAAGTGGAACTGGCAGTTCAACTACCGCGACGGTCAGGGCGTCGAGGCCAACACCGTGGCGTCGACGCTGGGCACCAGCGAGGTCATCCCGGTGCTGGTCCTGCCGACGCAGCGTTCGATCCGCTTCGAGGAGACCAGCCGCGACGTCATCCACTCGTTCTGGGTGCCGGAGATGCTGTTCAAGCGGGACGTCTTCCCGGGTAACGTCCGGAACACGTTCGAGGTCTCCGAGCTGCGCACCGAGGGGGCGTACGTCGGTCGTTGCGCCGAGCTGTGCGGCAGCTACCACGCCTTCATGAACTTCGAGCTGCGGGTGGTCTCGCCGGAGCGTTACGACCAGTTCCTCGCCGCGAAGCAGGACGGCTCGTCGACGCAGGAGGCCCTCCAGGCCATCGGCGAGGAGCCGTACGCCGTCACCACCCGGCCGTTCGAAACCCGCCGTACGACGAGCAACTTCAACCCGGACAACGCGCCGGCCGGCTCGGGAAGCTGAGGGGTCAACCGATGAAGACCGAGTGGCGGATCTTCCTGATCATCGCCGCCTTCCTGGCCGGCACCGCCGTTCTCTACGGTGCCTGGACGGCGGGGGACGGCGGTGAGGTCGAGTGGATCGGTACCACGGCCCTCACCCTGTCCTTCCTGCTCTGCTCGATGTGCGGCGGCTTCTTCTGGTTCGTGTCCCGCCGTATCGATCTGCGGCCCGAGGACCGGCCCGACGGTGAGATCGCCGACGGCGCCGGGGAGATCGGCTTCTTCAGCCCGGGCAGCTACTGGCCGTTCGCGATCGCCCTGTGCACCTCGATCACCGGCCTGGGTCTGGTGTTCTGGCAGCTCTGGCTGGTCGGCACGGGTCTGGTCGCGGTGACCCTGGCGACCGCCGCGATGCTCTTCGAGTACTACAGCGGCACCCGGCGCACCGCCGAGCACTGAGTCGGCGTCGCCCGAAGCCCGCCCCCCGGTCCGTCCGGTGGCGGGCTTCGGCGTGTGTGCGTCGTGTGGCAGAGGCCCCGGGGCGTCGGACGGGCCGGGCGCAAGGACATGGCCGGACCTGTCGTCGGGTCGCGTCGGAGTGGCCTGGTCAGGCGCGCAAGGACCGGGCGGGGGAGGAGAGCCGGGTCAGGCGGAGGGGGCGAACTCGACCCACCGGTCGAGGACCTTGGCGGCGGCCCCGGAGTCGATCGCCTCGGCGGCCCGGGTCAGCCCGGCGCGCAGCACCTCCACGAGGTCCCCGTCGAGGGGACCCTGGGTGGCCAACGCCACCGCCGTGTTGACCAGGACGGCGTCGCGGACCGGCCCCGGCTCCCCGGCGAGGAGCCGCCGGGCCACGTCGGCGTTGTAGGCGGCGTCGGCACCCCGCAGGTCACCGGGGGTGCAGCGGGGTACCCCGAGGTCGACGGCGTCGAGGAGGGCCTCCCGGACGGTGCCGTTCTGGGCGACCCAGATCCGGGTGGGAGCGGCGGTGGTGAACTCGTCGAGCCCGTCCTCGCCCCGCATCACCACGGCGGAGTCCCCCCGGGCGGCGAAGACACCTGCCATCACCGGGGCCATCCGCCTGTCGAAACAGCCCACCGCGCCGGAGCGGGGGCGGGCCGGGTTCGTCAGGGGACCGAGGAAGTTGAAGGCGGTGGGTACGCCCAACTCCCGGCGCACCGGACCGGCGTGCCGCATCCCCGGGTGGAACCGGGGGGCGAAGCAGAACCCGATTCCGACCTCGGTGACGCAGCGGGCCACCTGCTCGGGGTCGAGGTCCAGCGGAACCCCGAGGAATTCGAGCAGGTCGGCGGTGCCGCAGGAGGAGGAGGCGGCCCGGTTGCCGTGCTTGACCACGCGTACCCCAGCCCCGGCCACCACCAGGGCGGTCATCGTGGAAATGTTGACGGTGTGGGCGAGGTCACCGCCGGTGCCCACCACGTCGAGGGCGGTGGCCCGGACCTCCTCGGGGAGGTCGACGGGAACGGACCGGGTGAGCATCGCCTCGACCAGTCCGCCCAACTCCGCCGAGGTCTCACCCTTGGCGCGCAGCGCCACGGCGAAGCCGGCGATCTGGGCCGGGGCCGCACCGCCGGACATGATCTCGTCCATCGCCCAGGCGGTGTCGGCGGTGGCGAGTTCTTCGCCCCGCAGCAGCGCGGCGATCAGGTGCGACCAGGTCCGTTCGCCCATGGTGGGCCTCCCGAGCGGGCGTGAGGTGCGTGTGGTGGCTGGTGCCGGCCGCCGGTCGGGCGGTCCGGGGGAGTCCGGCGACGCCTGCCGGTACCGGACCGGCCGGGCGTCGCCGTGGGGCGACTCAGGCCGGGGCGTAGGTGCGCAACAGTTGGGCGACGGTGGCGCCGGTGGTCACCGGGTCGAGCGGGTGCACCAGGGTCGCCTCGACCTCGGCGTACGCCGCGAGCCATCGGTCCGCCGCCCGGGCGATCACCAGGCAGACCGGGGGGGAGTCGTCCCGGTCGTCCTTGACCTGACGGGCCACCCCGATCCCGCCGGCCGGGGAGGCCTCCCCGTCGAGCAGCAGCAGGTGGATCTCGTAGGTGTCGACCAGACGGATGCACTCGTCGAACGTGGCGGCCTCGATGAACTCGACCTGGAGGTCGGCCGCGGGCCGGGTGCCGACGGCCAGCCGCATCTGGTCACGGATCTTCTGGTCGTCGCTGTAGAGCAGGACGGTGTAAAGACGATCGCTCATCGCTGGCTGGCTCCCACCTCGTAGCTGCCCGCCGATCGTACCGGTCGCGGTGACCGGCATCGCCCCCCGCCCGGGTGCGGGCGGGTCAGCCCGCCGTCGGCGCGGTCGGTTCCCCGGCCCTGGCTCCGGCGGGTCGCCCGACCTCCGATCCGGCGTCCGCCCCGACCTGCGCCCCGACCTCCGACCCGGGGTCGGTCCCGGTCGGGGCCTCGGGGGACGTCGCGGCGGGTCCCGGCGGGGGTTCCTGCGCCGCCGCCCGGGCCTCCTGTCTGTCGAGTTCCCGGTCGACGCGGCGGGCCTCCCGCTCGGACTGGCGTACCCACTGGACCACCAGGACCGCGAGCATCGTCACACTGACGAACTCGCCGCCGGCCCAGAGGATCCCCCCGGCCAGCACCTGGTCCTCCCACGGGTCGGCCCAGGAGAGGTTGAGGGAGGAGTACCAGTCGCCGCCGAAGAGGGTGCTGCTCTGCATCACTGTGAGGCCGAGCACCGTGTGGAACGGCACCGACAGCAGCATCAACAGCGCCCGACCGGGGTACGGCCACCGGGTGGGCATCGGGTCGAGGCCGAGCAGCGGCCAGAAGAACACGCAGCCGGTCATGATGAAGTGGGCGTGCGTCAACTCGTGCGCCCAGGTGTGCTCCAGCGTGTACCGGTACAGGTCGGTGAAGTAGAGCACGAACGGGTTGACCACGAAGATGGCGAACGCCACCAGTGGATAGCTGTAGACCTTGGCCACCCGGCTGTGCAGCACCGCCAACAGGCGTCGACGGGGGGCCAGCGGAAGGGTCCGCAGGGCCAGGGTGACCGGCGCACCCAGGGCCAGGAAGATCGGCGCGATCATGGACAGCACCATGTGCTGGACCATGTGCACCGACAGCAGGACCGTGTCGTAGGCGTGCAGCCCGCTGACGGTCACCGAGGCGATGCCGCCCAGGCCGGGGCCGATGAAGAAGACGGTCCGGGCCACCGGCCACCTGTCGCCCCGCATTCGCAGGCGGTACACCCCGTAGAGGTAGATCCCGGCGGCGAGGACCAGGCCGAGGGCCAGCCAGCTGTCCAGCCGGGTCTCGGTGAACACGGCCGTGACGGAGAACGGGGGCGGGCCGGGATCGGCGGGCGCGGCCGTCAGCTCCGGGGTGGCGGCGGCTGCCGAACTCGCCGGACCGACGGCCAGGGTCGACACGGCCTGTCGGGCGGCGGTGAGGATCGGATCGACGTGCAGCACGCTTTTCAGGCTAGGCCAGGCGAACCGGACGCCCCCCGGCGGGCCTCCAACGGCACGTCAGAGGGACAGGAGGGCGACCCCGCTGATCGCCGATCCCGGTCACGGGCAATAATGACCGCGTGACTGCGGCCCCAGCCATTGACAAGAGCCGGATCCACTCTCTGACGCGCCCCAACATGGTCAGCGTCGGCACGATCGTCTGGCTCTCCAGCGAACTCATGTTCTTCGCGGCGCTCTTCGCGATGTACTTCTCCATCCGCGCGGCGGCGCCCGAGCAGTGGGCGCAACACACGCCCGAGCTCAACATCCCGTACGCGACGACCTTCACGACGATCCTGGTGCTCTCCTCGATCACGTGTCAGATCGGCGTGTTCGCGGCGGAGCGGGGTGACGTGCACGCCCTCCGGCGCTGGTTCACGATCACCTTCGTGATGGGGTTGATCTTCCTCATCGGCCAGGTGAACGAGTACGTGACCCTGGTCAGCCACGGCATCAAGATCAACGCAGACGGGTACGGGTCGGTCTTCTACCTGACCACCGGCTTCCACGGACTGCACGTCGCCGGTGGCCTGGTCGCCTTCCTCATATTCATGGTCCGGACCACCATGGGCCGGTTCACCCCGGCCCAGGCCACCTCCGCGATCGTCGTGTCGTACTACTGGCACTTCGTGGACGTGGTGTGGATCGGGCTGTACGGCATGATCTACTGGCTGCAGTGATCTTGGCGCGGTCGTCGCGTGCCGCGCCGCTGCTCCCCTCCCGAAGCAAGGTCCCACCGGTTAAGGACACAGGTCATGACTTCTGACAACGACCGCCGAGGCGGTCTGCTCGCGCGGCTGCGCCGCGGGCGGTCCGCAGCGCCCAGCAGGGGTCGCCGACGGCTGGGCGCCGCAGTCCGGCTGATCGCCGCCCTGACCCTGGCCGGCGGCGCGTACACGCTCTTCGCCCCCGGCGTGCAGGCGCAGGAGAACCCGCCGCTGACCGGCGCCGCAGCCGAGGGCAAGGCGCTGTTCGACGTGAGCTGTGTGACCTGCCACGGGCGTAACGCGCAGGGCGTCGAGGACCGCGGACCGAGCCTGATCGGGGTGGGTGCCGCCTCGGTCGACTTCCAGGTCAGCAGCGGTCGGATGCCGATGGCCCGCCAGGAGGCCCAGGCGGGACGCAAGCCCCCGGTCTTCACCGACGAGCAGACCCGTCAGCTCGCCCAGTACGTCCAGGAGCTCGGCGGCGGTCCGGTCGTCCCCGAGGGTGACCTCTCCCGCGGTGCCGACCTGGCCGTCGGCGGAGAGCTGTACCGGATCAACTGCTCCCAGTGCCACGCCTTCTCCGGCGGCGGCGGGGCGCTCTCCTCGGGCAAGTACGCGCCGAGCCTGATGCCGGCCAGCGACCGACAGATCTACGCCGCGATGCTCAGCGGCCCGCAGAACATGCCGGTCTTCGGTGACAACCAGCTCTCGCCGCAGGAGAAGGCGGACATCATCGCCTACATCCAGCAGAGCCTGCAGAACACCCAGGACCCGGGTGGCTTCAACCTCGGGCGGTACGGGCCGTCCACCGAGGGTGTGGCCATCTTCCTGGTCGGGATCGTGGCGCTGGTCTTCGCCGCGCTGTGGATTGCAGGGAAGTCGTGATCAAGCAGATTCGTGGTGGCACTGCCGAGGTGCCGGCTGCCGGCACCGGCCGTAGGGAGGTGACTGCGTGAGCGCCCAGACCCAGACCTCGGCGCCGGGTGAACAGTTCGACGTGAACGACCCCGAGGCGACCCGGTTCGACATCCTGCGGGAGGGCGCTCGTCGGGACGACATCGAGATCGTCCACTACGAGCCGCAGTACGCCCCGGGGAGCAAGGCCGAGCGTCGACTGGTACGCGTCGTCGTCGGTCTCTTCCTGCTCACCGGCCTGGCCGCGACCGCCTTCCTGGCGATCTACATCTGGTGGCCCTGGGAGTACAGCCTGAGCCAGGGCGGGGACAGGTTCTACACCCCGCTGCTCGGGGTGACCCTGGGCGTCGCACTGCTCGCGCTCGGGTTCGGCATCCTCACCTGGGGCAAGAAGCTGCTGCCCAAGGAGGTGTCGATCCAGGACCGGCACGAGGGCGTGTACTCCGAGGAGGACCGCCGGATCACCGGCGAGACGATGCTCTACATGGCCGACGAGCTGGGGGTGCGCCGCCGTCCGCTGCTGGGCATCTCGCTGCTGGCCGGGCTGGCCCCGGTGGCGGCCGTCGCCGCCGCCCCGATCGTCGGTGGTCTGATCAAGGACCCGCACAAGAGCGGCCAGCTCACCACCACCGGGTTCGCCCCGGCCGACGGCGAACTGATCCGGTTGATCCGGGAGGACGGCCGTCCGCTGCGTCCGGCCGACATCAGCGCCGGTGGTCAGATCACCGTCTTCCCGGGGGTCAGCCACGGGGTGAGCAACCAGTACGCGAACTCGCCGACCCTGCTGATCCACCTCCGTGAGGAGGACGCGATCAAGTCGCGGGAGGCCAACGACCAGGTCGGCCACAACGACTACATGTGGGGCAACTACGTCGCCTTCTCCAAGATCTGCACGCACGCCGGCTGCCCCGCCAGCCTGTACGAGCAGCAGACCAACAGGCTGCTCTGCCCGTGCCACCAGTCACAGTTCCTGATCACTGACAACGCCAAGCCTATCTTCGGCCCGGCAAGTCGGCGGTTGCCGCAGTTGCCGATCACGGTCGACTCCGAAGGCTTCTTCGTCGCGAAGTCCGACTTCACCGAGATCGTCGGCCCGGACTTCTGGGAGCGTCCATGAAGCGTCGTAAGCTAGACGTCGCCGCGGTACCGGGCAAGGCTGCCCGGGAGCTGGACGACCGGTTCCAGGCAGCGACCCCGCTGCGGAAGCTGCTGAACAAGGTCTTCCCCGACCACTGGTCCTTCCTGCTCGGTGAGATCGCGCTCTTCTCGTTCGTCATCCTCCTGCTCACCGGCGTCTTCCTGACGTTCTTCTACGAGCCGGGGATGACGGAGGTGATCTACAACGGCAGCTACGCGCCGCTGCGTGGCACCCCGATGACTGCGGCGTACGCCTCGACCCTGGACATCTCGTTCGACGTCCGGGGCGGTCTGATCATGCGTCAGATGCACCACTGGGCGGCGCTGCTGTTCATGGCGTCGATCATCGTGCACATGATGCGGGTCTTCTTCACCGGCGCGTTCCGTAAGCCGCGGGAGACCAACTGGATCATCGGTTCGCTGCTGTTCTGGGTCGGGTTCCTGGCCGGCTTCACCGGCTACTCCCTGCCGGACGACGGCCTCTCCGGCACCGGCCTGCGGATCGCCTCGGCGATCATGCTCTCCATCCCGGTGGTCGGCACCTGGGTCACCTCGTCGGTCTTCGACGGGGACTTCCCGGGGACCATCATCATGAGCCGGTTCTTCATCGCCCACGTGCTGCTCATCCCGGGTCTGCTGGTGGCGTTGATCAGCGTCCACCTCGGGCTGGTGTTCAAGCAGAAGCACACCCAGTGGCCCGGTCCCGGCCGGACCAACAACAACGTGGTCGGCGAGCGGATGTTCCCCCGGTACGCGATCAAGCAGGGCGGCTTCTTCATGGTCGTCTTCGGCGTGGTCGCCATGATGGGTGGTCTGTTCCAGATCAACCCGCTCTGGTACTTCGGCCCGTACGAGGCGTGGGTGGTCTCGGCGGCCAGCCAGCCCGACTTCTACGTGATGTTCCTGGACGGGTCGACCCGGTTGATGCCGGCCTGGGAGCTGCACATCCCGATCGGCGACGGATACGTCATCCCACCGCTGTTCTGGCCCACCGTGGTGCTACCGGGGATCCTTGTCGCCCTGTCCCTGCTGTATCCGTTCCTGGAAGCCAGGCAGACCAAGGACTACCGCAGCCACAACCTGCTCCAGCGGCCCCGGGACGTTCCGGCCCGCAGCGGTCTCGGCGCGATGGCCCTGACGTTCTACATCATCCTGACGCTCTCCGGGGCGAACGACGTCATCGCCGACAAGTTCCACATCAGCCTGAACGCGATGACCTGGATCGGCCGGGCGGGTCTGCTCCTGCTCCCGCCGTTGGCGTACTACCTGACCTACCGGATCTGTCTGGGTCTGCAACAGCACGACCGGGAGGTTCTGGCGCACGGTGTGGAGACCGGCATCATCCGGCGGCTGCCGGACGGTCGGTTCGAGGAGGTGCACCAGCCGCTCAGCATGGGCCAGGACGGCCACGGCGAGTTGGACTACGCCGGCTGGGTGGTGCCGAAGAAGATGAACCGGCTCGGGGCGCTCGGCCCGGCCATCCGGGGCTTCTTCTACCCGATCGAGAAGCCGGCGGAGGCTCCGGTCTCACCCGGGCATCCGCCGGTGGAGCCGCGTCCCGACCGCGAGAAGATCGGCAGCGGCGACACCCGCCCCTGACCGTCAGCGACACCCCGACGGCGCCCACCGGGACCCATCCCGGTGGGCGCCGCCGTATCCGGCGGATGGCTCCACCGGGTGGTGGTGCGGGGGATCGCAGGAATATCCCGGGCCAGTGGGGTATCCGTGCGGTCCAACGAAAAGGGGGGGAAACATGTTGGGTCTCAAACGCCTCGGGCTCCTGACCGCCATGGTGGTGGTCGGGATCGCGCCGGCCGCGTCGGCTCAGGCTGCGGTGCAGCCGTCGACGCAGGACACCCAGTACCTGCAGGCGGTGCACCAGGTCAACCTGTTCGAGATCGCCTCGGGTGAGCAAGCCCAGGAAAAGGGCCAGAACCAGCAGGTCAAGGACCTGGGTAAGCAGTTCGTGACGGACCACACCGCGCTGGACGAGTCGGTGCGTAACGTCGCCAAGCAGCTCAACGTCGAGCTGCCCAACGAGCCGACCGCCGACCAGCAGGCAGTGCTGGACGAGCTGAACGGTCTCAGCGGTGCCGAGTTCGACAAGGCGTGGGTGACCGCCGAGCTGGCCGGTCACGTCCAGGCGATCCAGGCCACCCAGACGGAGATCTCGCAGGGCTCCGAGCAGTCGGTGGTCCAGCTGGCACAGGACGCCCTGCCGGTCCTCCAGACGCACTACGACGCGCTGGTGGCGCTGGCCCAGACCCTGGGCATCCCGGTTCCGCAGACCAGCGCCAGTGGCACGCCCAGCCCGGGTGCCACCACCGAGGCTCCGGCTCCGGGGGAGACCACCACCGAGGCTCCGGCCCCGGAGGGTACGGTCACCGAGTCCCCGGCCCAGCCGGAGACCACCGAGACCCCGGCGCCGGCCCAGAGCTGACGCCCCGGTCGACGTGTGGCCGGTCCACCCCGAACGGGGTGGGCCGGCCATCGCCCTGTCGGGGCGGTGTCAGTCGGCGTTGGCACCATCGCCCTGTCGGGGCGGTGTCAGTCGGCGTTGGCCAGGCCGATGGCGAAGGCCTCTTCCAGGTCGTGCTGGGAGTAGGCCCGGAAGGCGATGTGCGACTCGGTGTCGAGCACCCCGGGGACCTTGGAGATGCGTCCGGCGATCACCTGGGCGATCTGCTCGAACTCCCGGACCCGGACCACGGCGATCAGGTCGACGTGCCCGGCGACCGAGTAGACCTCGCTGACCCCGGGCAGTGCGGCCAGTGCCTCGGCCACCTCGGGGATGGAGTCGGTGGCGCAGTCGATCAGTACGATCGCGGTGATCACTGGTCCGCCCTTCGTCGTGCCCGTTACGGCCTCGGCGTGGGTGCCGACGCCGTTGACCATGCTAGACGTCCGGCGGGGGCGACGACCCGGTACCGGCCGTCGTGCCGTCCCGGGCGACGTGGGACGGGGCGGTCACTGCCGGACGGCGACTGTGAGGTCGGCCGACACCCGGATCGCGTCCCGCAGCACCTCGCCGGGGCGGACCGTCGCCCCCGGCCACACGACGGTGCGCAGGACGTCCCCGGCGATGTGGGCCCCGGCCCCGACCACCGACCGGCGGCACCGCCCGGTGACTGTGGCGCTCGGGTCGACGAGGGCGGCGTCCCCGGCGGCGTGCAGGTTGGCGGCGAGGTAGTCGGCGGGGGTCCCGGTGTCATAGAAGGCCCCCCGGTACGGCACCACGCTCAACGATCCGGTCGCCTCGGCCGGTCGCCACACCGCCCGGACCAGGTCGGCGAAGGTGGGGGGCAGGTCCCGGACCAGCCGCCAGGGCAGGACGGAGAACCCGACGAAGTGGTGGCCGTCGAAGGTGCCCGGTTCGGTGGGGTTCGGGGCGGGGCGGCCCAGCAGGCGTACCGTCTCGCCGTCCCAGCCGTCGAGGAGTGCGGCGACGTCCGGGCCGGGGTCGGCCTGCGGGTCGGCCAGGTACGCGTCGGCGTTGCCGACCAGGACGCCCCGTCCGCCGATCCAGTCCCGCAGGTTCCCGATCCCCCCGGCGGTGCCGAGTGGATCGCCCCGTTCCACTGACAGGTGGGCCCGGTGCCCGACCTGCTCCACCACCTGGTCGCCGAGGTAGCAGGCGTTGACCGCCACGGACCGGGGGCCGGTCAGACCCAACCCGGCCAGCCGGGCCAGGGCCCGGTCCAGCAGGGTGACGTTGCCGACCGGGCAGAGGGCCTTGGGCACCCGCTCGGTGAGGGGACGCAACCGGGTGCCCTCTCCGGCGGCCAGGACCACCGCGCAGACCTCCGGTGGACCGCCGGTGGTGCTCTCGCCCCCGGTCACGGTGTCGTGTCCGGCAGGGGAGGTGGGAAGTTGCCCGCCTCCGGGCCGATGCCGTAGTACCCGAGCAGGCGGGCGGTGGGCCAGCTCAGTCGGGGCAGGTCGTCCAGGGGATGCCAGGCGGCCTCGAAGACCTCGGCCCCGTCGACCTTCAGGGCGGTGGTGGAGGCGGGGACCTCGACCTCGAAGACCATGTCGACCCAGCCCTTGGCGTGCACGATCGCGTTCGGCGTGGCCGGGCGCAGCCGGGTCGGGGGCAGCCGGATCCCGGCCTCCTCGTACAGCTCCCGGGCGGCCCCCACCGCCGGGGGCTCGGCCTTCTCCAGCAGCCCGGCCGGCAGGGTCCAGCTGTGCCCGGGCGGCTGACGCAACATCAACAGCCGGCCGGCTCCGTCGGCCTCGGTGTCCCGGACCAGGGTGACCGCCCCGATGACGTACTTCGGGACGGCGAGTCGAACCAGCCGGCGGCGCACCGGGAAGGGCAGCCGGTAGAAGAGCTTGTACCCGAGGGCCCGTCCGGTGGCGCGGGTGCGGGGGATCATGCTCTCAGGCTAGTGGGGGTCCCGCGCCGTCCGGGGGGCCGGGGAGGGTTGCGACCCCCTCGGGGTCACTGCCGGTAGTCGACGAGGTCGATGAGCTGGCGAACCACCTCGTCGGGCTCCACCGTCCGGTCGACGACGGCGACCAGGAGGGTCTCCAGGTCGGGGTAGCCGAGTTCCTCGGAGAGGCGCAGCAGGGGCAGGTCGCTGGCCAGGCCCCGGTCGTGTTGCCGCAGGGCGAGTCCGATGGTGGCCCGACCGAGGCGTACCTTGTCGGCGATCGAGATCCCGGGCTCGGTGTGCTCGGCGAACCACCTGTTGATCTGCATCTGGGCGTGCGGGGACTTGACGAACTCCAGCCACTCCCGGCGTGGACCCCGGGGGGCGGCCTCGGCCTCGAACCCGCTCTGGGACCCGTTCTCGGTGAAGATCTCCACCACGTCGCCCTCGTCAAGTTCGGAGGAGAGCGGGGCCAGTCGGCCGTTGATCCGGGTCGCCAGACAGTGGTCCCCCCGGTCACTGCCCAACTCGTACGCCAGGTCGACCGGGGTGGCCCCGGCCGGCAGGAGAACCTGTCGGCCCTCGGCGAAGACCTGGATCTGGGCCTCGGCGAGGTCACACCGCAGGGATTCGAGGAACTGGGCCGGGTCCGGGGCGTCCTGCTCCCAGTCGAGCACCCGCCGCAGCCAGTCGAGCTGGTCGGCCTGGGCGGCGGCCCGCCCCTTGGCCTTCGGGAACCGGAAGTCGGCGGCGATGCCGTACTCGGCCGACCGGTGCATCTCGGTGGTCCGGATCAGCACCTCGACGGTCCGGTTCACCGGCCCGCAGACGCTGGTGTGCAGGGACCGGTAGAGGTTGTTCTTCGGCGAGGCGATGAAGTCCTTGAAGCGTCCCGGCACCGGGCGCCACACCCCGTGGATCGCGCCCAGGGCGGCGTAACAGTCGGTCGCCGGGCCGTCCACCACGACCTCGATCCGGGGCAGGTCGAAGGGGATGCCGTGCCCACCGGCGACGGTGTCCTTCCAGATCGAGTAGAGGTGCCGGGGGCGGGGGGCGACCTGGGCGGTGACCCGGTCGCGGCGCAGTGCCGCCCGGGCCCTGGTGACCACGTTGCCCAGGTACGAGTCCCAGCCGGGCCGGTCGTGCACGTGCCGGGCGATCCGGGCGTGCTCCTCGGGCTCCAGGTGCAGCAGCACCACGTCGTCAAGCTCCCGTTTGAGGGTCTGGATGCCGAGCCGGTCGCAGAGCGGCACCAGCACGTCCAGGGTCTTGCGGGCGATCCGTTCCCGACTGGCCGCCGAGCGGACCCCGAGGGTACGCATGTTGTGCAGCCGGTCGGCCAGCTTGATGATCAGCACCCGGACGTCCTTGCCGGCCGCGATGATCATCTTTCGGGTGGTCTCGGCCTCGGCGGCCTTGCCGTAGAACGCCTTGTCGAACTTGGTCACCCCGTCGACGAGGTGGGCCACCTCGGGGCCGAAGTCGTCGGCGAGGGCCTGGAGGGTGTAGCGGGTGTCCTCGACCGTGTCGTGCAGCAGCGCCGCCACCAGGGTGGTGGTGTCCATGCCCAGGTCGGCGCAGATCTCCGCGACCGCCAACGGGTGGGTGATGTACGGCTCGCCGCTCTTGCGGAACTGCCCCCGGTGCATGTTCTCGGCGATCGAGTACGCCCGACGCAGCACCGACGCGTCGGCGCTGGTGTGGATGCCGCGATGGGTGCGGACCAGGTGGTGGACCGGCTCGGCCTCGTTGGTCGGCCAGGTCAGCAGCGAACGTAGGCGGCGTGTCAGGGGCAGCTCACCCGGCTGGTTGGACAACGCGCCACCCAGGGCGGCCCCGCGTCCGGCGTCGACGTCCACGTGGGACACCTCCTCACCCCGCCCCGGCCCACCGGACTCCGGTAACCGGAAGCAGGCCCACGAATCGGGCAGGACTGCACTCTCTTAACAGCCTAAGTGAGTCGGGGTCGTCCGAATGGTCACTTGCTCATGGGCGTTCGGTCGAGACTTTGGTGGGATCCGGCGGCCTCCGCCCTGACCAGCAGTTCCCGGAACCGCCCCGCCCCCGCCACCGGCGAGGCCCATCCCGAGGTCATCTCCACCAACCGGGTCTCGGGCCGCTCCAACCAGGACAGGATCCGCTCGGACTCCTCGGCCGTGGCGGCCGGCACCGGGCCATGGCCGGGCGACACCGTCTCCGCCGTCGCCCTGATCACCTCGAAGGGGCGTCGCGGGTGGACACCGGCCGGACAGATCCCGGCTCCGGCGAGCCGACCGTGCCGGACCAGCGCCAACTCCCAACCGCCCCCGGGGGCCGGACGGGCGGCGGCCACCTCGGCGATCCCGGTCAGCGCGGCCAGGCGCTGCATCCGTACCGCCGCCCGTAGGACCGCCACCAGGCGGGACCGGGTCACCCCGGCCTCCTCGTACCGCTGGTCGGCGCTGAGCCGTTCGATCCGGGCCAGCAGCGCGGTCACCACCGGCTGCGGGTCCCCGGTGGTGGCGGTGCGGAACGGGTCGACGGCGCTGTGGGCGTACTCCTGCGGGGTGATCCGGTGCTCGCAGGGGGCCGGGCAGCGACCCAGCTCGGCCAGCGCGCACGCCGGGGTGACGGTCCGCAACGACAACCGGTGGGTGCACTGGCGCAGCGCGAGGGCGTCGTGGAACCCGGCCGCCGCCAGTTCCGCGGCCCGCCGGGAACCGAACGGTCCGAGGTAGGCGTCGTCGCCGGGGGAGATCCCCCGGGCCACCGACAACCGGGGGTACGGCCCGTCGGTCAGCTTCAACCAGACCGCCCGCTCCGGGTACTTCGAACGTCGGTTGTACGGCGGTGCGTGGGCGGCGATCAACCGGAGCTCCCGGACCTCCGCCTCCAGGGGGTGCGCGCACTCCACCGCCTCCACCCGCTGCGCGGCGGCGAGCATCTCCGAGATCCGGGCCCGTTTCTCGCCGGCGGTGAAGTAGCTGCGGACCCGGGTGGCGATGTCGCCGGAGGTGCCCACGTAGAGCGGTCGGTCGTCGGCGGCCCGGAAGATGTAGACCCCGGGGACCTTCGGCAGCCCCTCGGCGAGGTGCCGCTTGCGCCGCTGGGTCGGGGTGACCGCCCGGGCGAACTCGATCGCCTCGCCGATGGTGTCCACCCGGTGTCCGCCGAGGCGGGCGATCAGCCCGTGCAGGACGTCGACTGTGGCCCTGGCGTCGTCGAGGGCACGGTGGGTCGGCTGGGTCGTCGTCCGGAAGTAGGCAGCCAGGGTGCCGAGCTTGCGGTTGGGCACCTCGTCGCGGGTGAGCACCCGCCGGGCCAGGGCGGCGGTGTCCAGGACCCGGGGGTTGGGCCACCGGTGACCGTGCCGGGCGCAGGCGGCCTTGAGGAACCCCACGTCGTACGGCGCGTTGTGGGCGACCAGTACCGCGTCGCCGAGGAACTCCAGCAGGCTCGGCAACACCTGCTCGACGGGGGGCGCCGGCAGCAGCATGGCCTGGGTGATACCGGTCAGGACGGTGATGAACGGCGGGATCGGCACCCCCGGATCGACCAGGGTGGCCAGCACCCCCAGTTCCTCGCCGCCACGGACCTTCACCGCGCCGATCTCCGTGATGCCCCCGCCGTCCGGCGCGCCGCCGGTGGTCTCCAGATCGAGGACCACGAAGGTCGTCGCGTGCAGCGGGAGCGCCGGATCGACCCCGGAGCCGTAGGGGTCGACACCGGCGAGGGTCTGCTGGACGTACTCACCACCTGTCACCTGCGGCACCGTAACGCCCTGGTCCGACACTCCTGCCCCACCGGTCCCGCAGACCCCACAGGTATACGATGAGAGATCGGCTCACTCACCGGGCGGTGGGCCCTGCCCCGGTGGGAGACTTGCCAGATGCCCCTCACCGAGCCTCACGACGACAACCTCGACCCCGACCCGGTCGAGCCGGAGTCGGTGGCCGAGCAGGTGACGGGGGCGCACGAGGCGGAGCCGGTGCTGCCCGAGCCGGTCCGGCAGCGGATCATCGCCCTGACCGCCACGGTCCTGCCCGGTCTCCCCGGCGACGAGGTGCCGGTGCCGCTGCGCCGGGTGGCGAAGTTCGCCCCGAACCGACGGGCCCGACTCGGTGCCTCGATGATCGCCGCCCAGCTCACCGGCGACCCGCTGTTCCGGCAACGGGTCGCCACCCGGGTCCTCACCGAGGCCGGTGACCTGGGGGCGGCGGTCGTCGAGGGGACCGCCCCGGCCGCAGCCGACCCGGTCGAGGTGGCCGCCCTGGCCTACCTGGCCAGGCCGGCGGGGTGGCGGGACCTGATCGAGTCCAGCGGCGCGGCGGTCCGGGCCGAGTCGGACAGCGCGGTCGTCGCCGAACTGGTCCGGGAGGCCGAACAGCGGGCCACCCGGGCCGAACACGACCGGACCGTGGCCCGGGTCGAGGCGGACAAACTCCGCGACGAGCTGGCCCGGGTCCGGGAGGAACTGGGGCAGTTGCGCGAGGAGTCCCGGCAGTTGAGCCGTACCCTGCGGGAGACCCAGGGTCGGGAGCGCAAGGCCACCGAGCTGCTCGCCACCGAGCGGGGCCGGGCCGCCCGGGCGGCGGCCGACGTCGACGCCGAGCTGCGCCGGGTCCGCGCCCGGCTGGCCGAGGCCGAGGCTGCCGCCGGGGTGGCAAAGGCCAACGCCAAGGAGGCCCGGTCGGTCGACGACGCCCGGCTCTGGCTGCTGCTGGAGACGATCGGACAGGCAGCCGTCGGGTTGCGCCGGGAGCTGGCCCTGGACCCGGTCCTGAAGCTGCCCGCCGACTTCGTGGCCGAGAGCTGCGCCGAGACGACCGGCGCCAACGCGTCGGCGGACACCCGTGCCCGGGACACCGACGACCCCGCCCGGCTGGACCAGCTGCTCGCCCTGCCCCGGGCGCACCTCGTCGTCGACGGGTACAACGTCACCAAACGCGGTTTCGGCGAGATGTCCCTCGAACAGCAGCGCAAGCGGTTGATCACCGGGTTGGGTGGCATCGCCGCGCAGACCGGCGACGAGATCACAGTGGTCTTCGACGGTGCCGAACGGATCCACGGGCTGCCCCCCACCCCACGCGGGGTCCGGGTGCTCTTCTCCCGCAAGGGGGAGACAGCGGACGAGCTGATCCGCCGACTGGTGCGCGCCGAACCGTCCGGCCGACCGGTGGTGGTGGTCTCCTCCGACCGGGAGGTCGCCGACGGGGTACGCCGACACGGCGCGTACCCGTTGGGGGCGGACTCCCTGCTGCGGCGGCTGGCCCGCTCCTGACCGCCCGACCGGCCCGGGAGTCCGGCCCGTGCGGGGCGTCTCCGGGGTCCACCCGGCGGGCAATAGGATGGGCGCTCACGGCAGGAGGAGCGGCATGACCCGGGTACGGCGCGACGGTGACGGACCCGTGTCCGGCGGGGTGCCGAGGTGACCCCCCGAGGGTGGGCCCTGCTGACCCTCGCCGGTCTGGTCGTGGCCCTGGCCGTGGTCGCCGTCGTCCTGGTGCCCTGGAACAGGCCACCCGCCCCCCGGGCCGACCAGCTCGCCGCCCTGCGTGACCTCCCCGCCGACCAGGTCGCCCACGCCCGCACCTTCCGGGGCGACCTGCGGCCCGGCCGCTACCTCGGGCTCGCCGTCGGGCTCCTGGCCGCCCTGGCGCTCGGCCTCACCCCGCTGGGCAGCCGCCTGATCGACCTGGTCGGGCGTCCCTTCGGCGGACACTGGGTGGCGCAGGCGGTACTCGGTGGGCTGGTGGTGGTCCTGGTGGTCGACCTGGTGACCCTGCCCTTCGCCGCCTGGCGGCACTCTGTCCTGCTGCGGTACGGGCTGAGCACCAACGGCTGGGGTGGCTGGACCGTCGACCTGCTCAAGTCGTACGCGGTCAGCGCGGTGATCGGTGCCGTCGCCCTGCTCGGCTTCTACACAGTCGTCCGGCTGGCCCCCAGGTGGTGGTGGGCGGTCGGCGCGGTCGGGGCGGCCGGTCTGGTGACCCTCCTGTCGTTCGTGTTGCCGGTGCTCGTCGAGCCGGTCTTCAACAGGTTCACCCCGATGGAACCGGGGCCACTGCGGACCGAGTTGACGAACATGGCCGCCCGCGACGGCGTACCGGTGAAGGACGTGCTGGTCGCCGACGCGTCCCGGCGGACCAAGGCGGTCAACGCGTACGTCTCCGGGCTGGGCCCGACGCGGCGGATCGTGGTCTACGACACCCTGCTGCGGGAGGCGACCCCGGCCGAGGTGACGAGTGTGGTCGCCCACGAGTTGGGACACGCCAAGGACCGTGACGTCAACGTCGGCACCCTGACCGGGGCGTTGGGGGCCGCCGCCGCGGTGGTCGCCCTCTACCTGCTCGGGTCGGGCGGCCCCCTGCCCCGACTGGCCGGGGTGGACTCCTTCGCCGACCCCCGTGCCTTCGCGCTGCTGTTCGCACTGGTCACCCTGGCCGGACTGGTCGCCGGCCCGGTGCAGGCCGCGGTGTCGAGACGGGTGGAGGCCCGGGCCGACGCCCATGCGATGGCCCTCACCGGTGATCCGGCGACCTTCGAGGCGATGCAGCGCCGACTGGCCGGGATCAACCTGGCCGACCCCGATCCGCCCCGGTGGGAGTACCTCTGGTCGGCGTCGCACCCGTCCACCGTGGAGCGGATGGCCGCCGCCCGCGCCTATGCCAGGGAGACCGGCCGATGAGCCGTACGCTGCTGATCACCAACGACTTCCCGCCCCGCCCCGGCGGCATCCAGTCGTTCGTGCACAACCTGGCCCTGCACCAGCCCTCCGACTCCGTCGTGGTGTACGCCTCGACCTGGCGCGACGCCGACAAGTTCGACGCCGACCAGCCGTTCGAGGTGGTCCGCGACCGGACCCGGGTGCTGCTGCCCACCCCGCTGGTGGCCCGCCGGGCCGCCCGACTGGCCCGCGAGTACGACTGCGACACCGTCTGGTTCGGGGCGGCGGCCCCGCTCGGGCTGCTCGCGGCCGGGCTGCGCCGCCGGGCCGGCATCCGGCGGGCGGTGGCCCTCACCCACGGGCACGAGGTGGGCTGGGCGGCGCTGCCCGGAGCCCGTGCCCTGCTGCGCCGGATCGGGCGCGGGGTCGACGTCACCACCTACCTCGGGGAGTACACCCGGGTCCGGCTGGACCGGGTCCTGAACGGGCTGACCGACCTGCAACGGCTGGCCCCCGGGGTGGACGTGGAGACGTACCACCCGGACGTGGACGGCGAGCCGGTCCGCCGCCGGCTCGGCCTGGCCGACCGGCCCGTGGTGGTCTGCGTCTCCCGACTGGTGGCCCGCAAGGGGCAGGACCAGCTGATCCGGGCGCTGCCGGAGATCCGTCGTCGGGTGCCGGACGCGGCGCTGCTGGTGGTCGGCGGTGGCCCGTACCGGGACACGTTGGCCCGGCTGGCGCGTCAGCACGGGGTGGAACGGGACGTGGTCTTCACCGGGTCGGTCCCGGCGGCGGAGCTGCCCGCGCACTACGCCGCCGGGGACGTCTACGCGATGCCCTGCCGGACCCGCAACCGGGGGCTGGACGTGGAGGGCCTCGGCATCGTCTACCTGGAGGCGTCGGCGACCGGGCTGCCGGTGGTGGCCGGTGACTCCGGCGGGGCACCCGACGCGGTCCGCGAGGGGGAGACCGGTTTCGTGGTCCAGGGTCTGGACGTGGCGCAGCTCGCCGACCGGGTGGCCACCCTCCTCTCCGACCGGGACCTGGCCCGCCAGTTCGGGGCGGCCGGACGGGCCTGGGTGGAGCGCGAGTGGCGCTGGGAGACCCAGGCCCGACGGCTGACCGACCTCCTGGGTCGCTGAGCCGCCGGGCACCGGTGTCGGCGGGGTCAGGGGAGGCGGGCCAGGAGCCGCTCGGGTGGGCCGGGACGGCCGAAGTGCCAGCCCTGCCCGGCGTCGCAGCCGATCTCCCGCAGGCGTTCGGCCTGGTCGGCCGTCTCCACCCCCTCGGCGGTGACCGTCAGGTCAAGGTCGTGGGCGAGGGCGACGAGCGAGGTGAGGATCCGCTCGTTGGTCCGATCGGCCCGGCCGTCGACCGGAGACCGCAGCCCGGTGACGAAGGAACCGGCCACCTTCAGCTCGGTCACCGGCAGGTCCCGCAGGTACGCCAGGTTGCAGTAGCCGGTGCCGAAGTCGTCGATGGCGATCCGTACGCCCAGGTCGGCCAGGGTACGCAGCGCCCGGGCGGGCTCCTCGGCGGTGGTCATCATGGTGCTCTCGGTGATCTCCAACTGGAGCCGGTGCGGTGGCAGGCCGGTCCGCTCCAGCAGGTCCCGGACCTGGTGCACCAGGTCGGGGGTGTGCAGTTGCCGGACCGCCAGGTTGACGCTGACGAACGGTGCCGGTTCGGGCCACTCCCGGGCCTGTCGGCAGGCCTCGGCCAGCACCCAGGCGCCCAGCCGGACGATCAGCCCGGTCTCCTCGGCCAGGCCGATGAAGCTGTCCGGGCCCAGCAGCCCCAGCTCCGGGTGCCGCCACCGCACCAGCGCCTCCACGCCGAGCACCGTGCCGTCGCGCAGCGACGTCAGGGGCTGGTAGTCCAGGAAGAACTCCTCCCGGTCCAGCGCGCCGGGCAGCGCGGCGGAGAGGGCGTGCCGGGCCAGTTCGAGGCGGTTGCGTTCCGGGTCGAACAGGGACCACCGGGCCCCGCCGGCCAACTTGGCCCAGTGCACGGTGCTGTCGGCAGCCCGCATCAGCTCACCCGAGGCGGCGTCGACGACCGGCACCTCCACGATCCCGGCGCTCGCCGAGACGGTCAGCTCCTGGCCGTCGACCAGGGCGGGTCGGCCGACGGTGGCGATCGCCGCCTCGGCGACCTCGACCACGTCGTCGGTGCTCCCGGTCCGTTCCACAAGGATGCCGAACTTGTCCCCGCCGAGCCGGGCGACGAGGTGTCCGCCCAGGGCGTGGCGTAGCCGACGGGCCACCGACACCAGCAGTTGGTCACCCACGCGGTGGCCCAGGGAGTCGTTGACCACCTTGAACCGGTCCAGGTCCAGGAAGCAGACGCCGATGCGTTCGGTGCCCGTCCCGGGGTCGCGGATGACGTCGGTGAGGCGTTCGTGGAACGACGTCCGGTTGGGCAGGCCGGTGAGGGGGTCGTGACCGGCCTGGTGCCGGAACCGGGCCTCGCTCTCGCGTAGCCCCCGTTCGGCCTGGTCCCGGGCCGACAACGCGGCCCGACGCATCTGTTCCTGCTCGTCGAGGGTCCGGTCCCGCAGGGCGTGCGCGAAACCGGTGGCCATCGCCCCGACCAGCCGGGCCAGTCGAGTCTCGGCGTCGGCGGTCTCCATCGCCAGGTCCCGCAGCAGGCGGAGCTGGACGACCTCGACGCTGCGCCCCAGTCCCTCGGGGGCGCAGACGTGGGCGACCACCAGGTCGGCGCCGACCCGGGCACCGGGCCGTACGTCGAAGGGCTCGGCGACCAGGGCCGCCGCCAGTCGTTCGGTGAGGCGACCGAGGAACTCCGTCAACTCGGCGCGGCTCATCGGGATGTAGCTGGTCCCGGTGACCGCCCGGGCCCAGCGGTGGGCGAAGGTCGTGGGTCCGGAGGGGACCCCGACGGCCAGGGCGGTGCCGTACCGACTCGCGGTGTGGTCTGCCATCGAGGTCCGCGAGCCCTGCCGGGGGTCAGTCACTGAGACGCCCGACGCCGCCCCGGAATGCCGCCCGCTCCGCGTCGCCGGCGCTCTCGGTGCACTCGGGGTGCCACTGCGGCACCCAGACCACCCCGGGTTCCAGCAGGTCGAAGCCGTCGAAGAGGGCGGTCAGCCCGGCCCGGGTGCGCACGACCAGCCGGTTGTCGGTCAGCTGGTACACCCGCTCGGCCTCGTGCTGCTGCGGACTCGCGTCGTCGGTGTCGTCGCTGACCTGTGACAACACCAGGTGGCTGCCGGGCGCGAGCGCGGTCCGCAGCGTCCGGAGGATCTCCGCCGGTCGGTCGGAGTCCGGGACGAAGTGCAGCACCGCCACGATCAGGACGGCCACCGGCCGGCTGAAGTCGAGCAGCTCGGTGACCTGGGGGTGGGTGAGGATCCGCTCCGGGCGGCGCAGGTCCTCGCGGATGACTGTCGCCCGGTCGTTGTCGGCCAGGATCTCCCGGCTGTGGGCCACCGCGATCGGGTCGACGTCCACGTAAACGACCCGGGAGTCGGGGGCCGCCCCCTGGGCGATCTCGTGCACGTTGCCCACTGTGGGGATCCCGGACCCGATGTCGAGGAACTGTCGTACCCCGGCGTCGATCAGGAACTGCACGGCCCGGCGGAGGAAGGCCCGGTTGGCCTGGGCCATCAGCGGGGCGTCGGGGACCGCCGCCAACACCGCCCGGGCCGCCTCCCGGTCGGCGGCGAAGTTGTGGGAGCCGCCGAGGTAGTAGTCGTACATCCGGGCCACGCTGGGGCGTTCCATGTCGATGGTCTCGGGGCTCCAGTCGGGCCGCCCCGGGCTTGCGTCCGTTTTGCCGATAACGCGAGAATCATCACCTGCGCGGGTCACCCGGGTATTCTGCCCCTCCTGTGCCCGGGTGAGAAGAGCGGGAACCCGATCGTCGCCGTCGGTGACGAGGACCCGGCCCGCCGTGGCGGACCGGGTCCTCGAACGCAGTGGCAGATCAGAACTTGGGGGCGTCCGGCGCCTCCAGCAGACCGAGCCGCAGCGCGGTCATCAGCGCCTGTGCCCGGTTCGCGGCACCCAGCTTCTCGTAGAGCTTCGAGATGTGGGTCTTGGCGGTCGACTCGCTGACGAACAGCTGCTTGGCGATCCCCGCGACGCTCATCCCGTCGGCGAGCAGCCGCAGCACCTGGCCCTCCCGGGGGGAGAGCTGCGGACCCGAGGGTGCCAACCGGCGCTTCATCGCCTCGGCCAGGTCGGCGGCGGTGAAGGCGCTGGGGGAGGAGGCGGCGTGCCGGGCGGCGGCCACCACCTCGTCGGCCGGGGCGGTCTTCGGCACGAACGCGCTCGCCCCGGCCTCCAACGCACCGAACAGCTGGTCGTCACCGGCGTACATGGTGAGCACCACGATCCCCATCGTCGCGCTGGACTTGCGCAGGGCGCGGGTCGCCTCCAGGCCGCTGCCGTCCGGCAGCCGCAGGTCCATGATCACCACGTCCGGCTGGAGGGCCCCGGCCTGGCGTACGCCCTCCGCCGCCGTCGCGGCCTCACCGACGACCTCGAACTGCCGGTCGCGCTCGAAGGCGTGCCGTAGGCCCTTGCGGATCAGGTCGTGGTCGTCGACCAGGAGGACCTTGGTACGGGTGGCCGGTGTCGGAGTGGTCATCCTCGGGTTACTCCCCTTCTGCTGCGGCTGCTGCTGCGCTACCGCGCACGTTATCGCGCCGGGGTGGGGAGCCGACCACCACCGCCACGGTCGTCCCACGGGGTTGCCGTGGCCTGATCTCCAACCGGCCCCGGATACGTTCCGCCCTCTCGGCCATGATCGCAAGACCATAGTGCCCCTCGGCGCGCTGGTCACCGATGCCGTGACCGTCATCCGACACTTCGATCTGCGCGTACGGCGGGTCGACCTCACAGGTGACCCAGAGATTGGCCGCCCCGGCGTGCTTGCGCGCGTTCGTCACCGCCTCCTGGGCGATCCGCAACAGTTCGGCCTCGGTCGCCGCCGGCAGCCGAGCCGTGGACTCGTCGAGCGACAGGTGCACCCGCAGCCCGCCGGAGGCACCCACGGTACGGGCGTACTCGGCGATCGCGGCGGCCAGTCCGCCGTGCCGGTCCACCTCGCTGCGCAGCTCGAACAGGCTCAGCCTCAGCTCCGTGATCACCCGGGTGACCTCGTGGCGCAGGGTACGCAGCGACTCGGCGGTCTCCTCGGCGTCCTCGTGCACTGTGGCCAGGGCGTTGTCGATGCCGTACCCGACCATCACCAGCTCCTGGGCGACCCCGTCGTGGATCTCCCGGGCGAGCCGTTGCCGTTCCTCGTTGGTGGCCAGCGACCGTACCTCGTCGAAGAGCAGCGCCGCCTCCAGCCGTAGCGCCGCCGGGCCGGTCAACGCCGTCACCCGGGACACCACCGGAGCCGGGTACGCCAGCGCGGTGTCCGCCTCCACCACCACCAACCCGACGGTCCGCACCCCGGCGACCAGCGGCACGATCAACGCCGAGACGTTCCCGCCGGTGTGCGAGCGGGCCTGGGAACGGGCGGCGGTGTGCGGCTGCTGGCTGGCCCAGGCGTCCGCGATCGCCGAGTCCGCGTCCAGGGTCGTCTCCCAGTCCACCCGCTCCGCGCCGACCTGGGCGAGCACCACCAGTCTGCCCCCGCCGCTGGCGGAGAGGACCGCCGCGCGGTCGGCGCTGGCGACCGTCCGCAACTCCTCCAACAGGTGCTCGGAGATGCCGCCCGGGTCCAGGGTGGCGCCGGGCAGCTGCCTGGCGACGGTACGGAGCTGGGTCAGCAGGCGGGTCGCCTCGGCGTACGGCTGGGGCTCGGTCGGGGTACGGGCGCGGACCAGCTGCTGCAGGGCGTGGGCGGTGAAGAGCCCCAGCCCGGCCAGCAGCAGCCACTGGCCGCAGACCGCGAGGTAACCGATCTGGAGCAGTTGCCGCTCACCGTCGACGCGGGTGACCACCCCGCAGATCAGCAGGGTGGTGGTGGTGACCCCGAGCAGCACCGCGCCCTCGACGAAGCGGCGGCGCAGCGCGGTGACGGTGACCGGGACCGCCAGGTACGGCAGCACCGCCGAGGCGCCGAGCCCGTCCACCGACCCCCCGAACCCGGCGACGGCGGCGACCTGGCTGGCCGCCAGCCCGAGCACCATCGCCTCGGCGATCCGGCTGAGCGGGGCGAGGAGCCGGTGCTGGGGGGCCAGCAGCGCGGGCACCCCGGCGGCGGCGAGCAGCGCCACCCACCACAGCTGGCGGGGGTCACCGGTGGCGAGCAGGGTCAGGGCCGCGACCAGCGCGAGCATCACCAGCCGGGCGGTGACGGCCAGGGGGTGAGGGGGGCGGGATGAGGTGGAGGCGGGCACGTGACGGATCGTAGTCAGCGCCGGTAGATGTCGGCGATCTCCGCCGCGTACTTGTCGTGCACCACCTGCCGCCGCACCTTCATCGAGGGGGTCATCTCCCCGGTCGCCTCGGTGAAGTCGCTGGGCAGGATCGTGAACACCTTGATCGCCTCGGCCCGGGACACCTCCTGGTTGGCGGCGTCGACGGCGCTCTGGACCTCGGCCCGCAGCTTCTCGTCGTCGCGCAGGTCCGCCACCGTCGCGTCGGCGGGCAGCCCGGCCGACTCCCGCCACGCGGGGAACGCCTCCTCGTCGATGGTGAGCAGCGCCGACACGAACGGCTGCCGGTCGCCCACCACCACACACTGGCTGACCAGCGGATGTGCCCGGACCTTGTCCTCCAGCACGGCCGGGGCGACGTTCTTGCCCGCGGCCGTCACGATGATCTCCTTCTTCCGGCCGGTGATGCTGAGGTACCCGTCGGCGTCGAGCTGCCCCAGGTCACCGGTGCGGAACCAGCCGTCGGAGGTGAGCACCTCGGCGGTGGCCTCCTCGTTGTGCCAGTACCCGCCGAAGACCAGGTCACCGGCGATCAGGATCTCGCCGTCGTCGTCGATGCGGATGGCTACGCCGGGCAGCGGACGGCCCACCGTGCCGATCCGGGTGGCGTCGGGCAGGTTGGCGGCGGCGGCGGGGGAGGTCTCGGTCAGGCCGTACCCCTCCAGGACCGTGACCCCGATGCCGCGGAAGAAGTGACCGAGCCGGGCACCCAGCGGCGCCCCGCCGGAGATCGCGTCCCGGCACCGTCCGCCCAGCGCCGCCCGCAGCTTGCCGTAGACCAGCCTGTCGAAGAGGGCGTGCTGTAGGCGCAGACCGAGGCCGGGTCCGCCGGGGGCGTCCTGCGCCTCGCTCCAGGCGATGGCGACCTTCTCCGCCCGGTCGAAGATCCGTCCCTTTCCGGCGGCCTCGGCCTTCTGCCGGGCGCCGTTGTGGACCTTCTCGAAGACCCGGGGTACGGAGAGCACGAAGGTCGGCCGGAACCGTTGCAGCTCGGGCACCAGTCGGGTGGGGTCGGGGCAGTGCGCCATGGTGGCCCGGGCCTGCACCACCCCGATCTGGATCAGCCGGGCGAACGCGTGGGCCAGCGGCAGGAACAGCAGGGTGGCGGCTCCGGCGTTGAACAGGTTCGGCAGCACCGGCACCGCGTTGGCGATGTCGGCGTACATGTTGCGGTGGGTCAGGATGCAGCCCTTGGGGCGGCCGGTGGTGCCACTGGTGTAGATGATGGTGGCCAGGTCGTCGGCGCGCAGCGCGGCGCGGCGCTTCTCCACCTCCACCGGGTCGACCGACTCGCCGGCGGTGACCAGGTCGGTGACCGCGCCCAGGTCGATCTGCCACACCTCGCGCAGGTCGGGGGTGCGGTCCCGGACCCCGGCGACCAGGGTGGCGTGCGCGTCGGTCTCGACCACCACGGCGACGGCGCCGGAGTCGGCCAGGATCCAGGCCGCCTGCTCGGCGCTGGAGGTCTCGTAGATCGGCACTGTCGCCGCCCCGGCCGCCCAGATCGCGTAGTCGAGCAGGGTCCACTCGTAGCGGGTGCGGCTCATCAGGGCGACCCGGTCGCCGGGGGAGACACCGGCCGCGACCAGTCCACGGGCCACCGCGACCACCTCGTTGCGGAACTGCAGGCAGGTGACGTCGACCCAGGTGGCATCCGGCCCGTCGGCTCCGGCCGGTTCGGGGCGGACGAACTGGACCGCGTCCGGGGCGGCCTCGGCGTTTGCCCAGACCGGGTCGGTCAGGTCGGCCGAGTCGCCGATGGTGACGATCGGCGGGACGGAGAACTCGCGCACCTGACACTCCCTCGTGCTCGTACGTGGTCCGGTGCCGGGGGCGGGGGCTGCCCCGGCTCTCGAGGAAACCTACCTGCCCGAACGGTTCGGGCGGACAGGCAGGCCCGAGGGGTGGCACCGGGCGTGGCCCGGGCGGTACGGGTAGCCTCCCCCCATGGCGGACTCCTCCACCCAGTCGATCGTCGTGGCCGCGTCACCGGCACAGGTGGCGGCGGTGATCTGCGACTTCCCCCGGTACCCGGAGTGGACCGAGGCGCTGCGCCGGGCCGAGGTCGTCGAGGAGTACACCGACGGGTACGCCAGCCAGGTGCGGTTCACCGTCGACGCGGGGGTGATGGCCGACGAGTACACCCTGGCGTACGAGTACGCCGAGGACCTGTCCCGCATCGAGTGGCACCTGGTCGAGCCGTCGAAGATGCAGCGCTCCCAGCAGGGGTCGTACGACATCGTCGGCAACCCGGACGCCACCACCACGGTGACCTACACCCTGGCGGTGGAGCTCTCCGTCGGGATGCTCGGGATGCTTCGCCGCAAGGCCGAAAAAATGATCATGGACACGGCGTTGAAGCAGCTCAAGCGCCGGGTAGAAGCATCCGGCGCCGCGCAGTGACGCGCCCGACGGCACGTTCACCACGGTAGGGGGCCCACCATGGGGGGTACGGAACCGGGTTCGGCCCGGGAAGAGGCGGAGCGGCTGGTCGCCACGCTGCTCGCCGCCGCGCGGGTGGCCTCGGCCGGGGCCCGGGGACAGTCGCCCTGGGGGCCGCTGGGTGGGATGCTCTCGGGTGTCCTCGGTCACAGTGGCGGCCCGACGTCGGCGAAACGCGAGGCGTCCGGCGTCGGCGGTTTCGCCACCGGTGCGCCGGAATGCTGCGTCTGCCCCCTCTGCCGGGCCATCACCGCCCTGCGTGATCCGAGCCCGGAGTTCGCCGAGCGGCTCGCCACCGGTGCCGGTGATCTCGCCGCCGGTGTGGCCAGCATGATGCGCGCCTTCACCGAGCCCGAGGATCGACGGTCGTCGTCGGACGCCCCCGCCCCGGCCACCGAGTCCGGGCGACCCGCCGAAGCCGACCGGCCCGACCGGGCAGAGGGGAAACCGGATCACATCTGGCGCGAGGCCACCCGCACCGGGCATGATTCTGCCTCGGCACCGGAGCACGACGTCTGGTCCGCCGCGACCCGTGCCGGGGACGAGGCTGCTCGGGTCGCCACCGTACCGCCCGTCGACGGCGATGGGCCAGGCGAGCCGGAGACGGCCCGACCGTCGGTCGACCGCTGCGCGGTGCCCGCCTCGCGGGCCCCGCAGGAGAACGGGGACGCACCGGACGGCGGGGTCTGACCACCGGACACCCCGCTTCCGACCGGCCCGACCGGCCGGGGGCGGGCAGTACAACGGAAGGGGAGTGGCAGCGGTGACGCTGACCATCGGAGTCGACGTCGGTGGCACGAAGGTGGCGGGCGGTGTCGTCGACGACACCGGCGCGGTCCTCGTGCAGGTCCGACGGGACACCCCGGCCGAGGACGTCGGCAAGACCCGGGACGTCATCATCGAGGTGGTCAGCGAGCTGGCCGCCGGCCGGACCGTCGACGCGGTAGGCATCGGCGCGGCGGGTTGGATCGACGCGAGTCGTTCGACAGTGCTTTTCGCCCCCAACCTCGCCTGGCGCGACGAGCCGCTGCGGCAGTACGTCAGCGCCGCCGTCGGCCTGCCGGTGATCGTGGAGAACGACGCCAACGTCGCGGCCTGGGCCGAGTTCCGGTACGGGGCGGCCCGCGACGCCGACGACTCGATGGTCATGTTCACCATCGGCACCGGTGTCGGCGGCGGCATCGTCCTCGGCGGCGCGCTGGTCCGGGGCGCCCACGGCATCGCCGCGGAGCTGGGCCACATGCTCACGGTGCCGGACGGACACCAGTGCGGTTGCGGCCGGCTCGGCTGTATCGAGCAGTACGCCAGCGGCAACGCCCTGGTCCGGTTCGCCCGCGCCGGTGCCCGCCAGGAACCGAACCGGGCCGCCGCCCTGCTCGAACTGTCCGGGGGTGACGCCGAGGCGATCACCGGACCGATGGTGACCGCCGCCGCCCAGTCCGGTGACCCGGTCTCCTGCGAGGCGTTCGCCCAGATCGGCCGCTGGCTGGGCACCAGCCTCGCCGACATGGCCCAGATCCTCGACCCCCAGGCCCTGGTCGTCGGCGGCGGGGTGATCGACGCCGGTGACCTGCTGCTCGGCCCGACCCGTCGGTCCTTCGCCGATGCGCTGGCCCAGCGGGGCCGGCTCCCGGTGGCCGACATCCGCCCAGCCGAGCTGGGCAACAGCGCGGGTGTCATCGGCGCCGCCGACCTGGCCCGCCTCAGCTGAATCGATGGGAGAACACTCGGTGAACGCGTCGACGGGCGACGGGGTCCGGTTGCGGGTGGTGTCGTACAACATCCACGGCCAGCGCGACGACACGGCAGCGTTGGCCGCCGTGGTCCGGGAGGCCGCGCCGGACGTGGTGATCGTGCAGGAGGGGGCCCGCCGGTTCCGGTGGCGGCAGCGCAACGCGTCGCTGGCCGCCTCGTTCGGCCTGGTCCTGGCCGCCGGCGGGCTGCCGTCGCTGGGCAACGTCCTGCTCACCAGCCTGCGGGTCCGGGTCCGCGACACCCGCGACCGTCGGTTCCCGCTGACCCCCGGTCGGCACCTGCGGGGGGCTGTCCACGCCGACTGCCAGGTCGCCGGGGCCCGGTTCACCCTCGCCGGGTCGCACCTGTCCACCGACCCGGCGGAGCGTCCCGCCCAGGCCGAGTTGCTGCGCAAGGACCTCGCCGAGGCGCGCTGGCCGCTGGTGTTCGGGGCGGATCTCAACGAGGGCCCGGAGGGTCCGGCCTGGCAGACCCTCGCCGACGGGTTCACCGACACGGCGGTGGCGATGGACCGGGCGGACCGGCTCACCTTCTCGTGCACCGACCCGCGCCGCCGCATCGACGCGCTCTTCGTCGACCCCCGGATCACCGTCGTCGACTACGACGTGGTGGACACCCCGCAGACCCGGCGGGCCAGCGACCACTTCCCGATCCTGGTCGACCTCCTGCTACCCGGCGAGGACTGACCTCGGGTCGACGAGACCGCGTGGCGGGGCTGGACAACCGACTCCATTGTGGAGAAGATTTCGCATCGACCGGCCCGAGCGCCGTACAGAAGGAGTCTCTTCGGTGTCCTCCTCCACCGACCACGGCCGCCCCGAGCACGAGACGGCACCCGCACCGCCCGCCGGGGGGCGGGCGATCTCCGACCGGGGCGACACCGTCTGCGTGATCGGGGCCGGGGCCAGCGGGCTCGCCGCCCTCAAGAACCTGCGGGAACACGGGTTCGGCGTCGACTGCTACGAACGGGAGACCGGCGTCGGCGGCGCGTGGAACTGGCGCCACGACCGGAGCCCGGTGTACGCCAGCACCCACCTGATCTCGTCGCGTCCGCTGACCCAGTTCCCCGACTTCCCGATGCCCGACGACTGGCCGGACTACCCGCACCACGCCCAACTCCTGTCCTACTTCGAGCGCTACGCCGACCACTTCGACCTGCGGTCGCACATCTGGTTCGGCACCGAGGTCGTCCGGGTCGAGCCGGTCGACGGCGACCGGTGGGACGTGACCACCCGCTCCACCGGCGGGTACGGCCCGGAGCGCACCTCCCGGTACGCCGCCGTCCTGGTGGCCAACGGCCACAACTGGTCGCCGAACCTGCCCGGATACGAGGGGCTGGAGCAGTTCCGGGGCGAGGTCATGCACTCCTCGTCCTACAAGGACGCCACCCAGCTGCGTGGCAAGCGGGTGCTCGTGGTCGGCGCCGGCAACACCGGTTGTGACCTGGCCGTCGAGGCCGCCCAGCAGGCCGCCCAGTGCTGGCACTCGACCCGGCGCGGCTACTGGTACGCCCCGAAGTACGCCTTCGGTCGACCGATCGACCAGGTGAACGACACCCTCCTGCGCCTGCGGGTGCCGTTGCGGATGCGACAGTGGCTCTACCACCGGACGCTGCGGTTGACAGTCGGCGACCTGACCCGGTTCGGCCTGCCCCGCCCCGACCACCGGGTCTACGAGACCCATCCGATCGCCAACAGTCAGCTCGTCCACTACGTCGGACACGGCCGGATCACCCCGGTCCCGGACGTCGCCAGGTTCCACGCCACCGCCGTCGAGTTGGCGGACGGCCGGCGGATCGAACCCGAGCTCGTCGTCTTCGCCACCGGCTACCTGCCGCGCTTCGAGTTCCTCGACCCGACGGTGCTCGGCGGCACCGAGGCCGAGACCCGGCCCCGGCTCTGGCTCAACGCCTTCGTCCCGGGACGACCGACCCTCGCCGTCGCCGGACTGGTGCAGTCGGACTCCGGTGTCTTCCCGCTGACGCACTGGCAGACCGTCCTGTTCGCCCGGCTGCTGAAGCTCCGGTCCGAACGCCCCGACCGGGCCGAGGCGTTCGCCGCCCGGGTCCAGGCCGGTGCCGGTCAGCGGTACGCCGGCCGGGTCGTCCCCACCAGTCGGCACTGGTTCGAGGTGGCCCACGTCGACTACCTGCGCGCCCTGCAGCGTGCCCTGCACGAGCTGGAGGCGAAGTGACGATGCAGACCGACCGGGTGCGGGTCGTGCGGGCTCGGGAGTGGGCCGATCCGGTCCGTCCGGCCCGCCGGGAGGTGCGCAGCGCCCAGCCCGAGTTGGAGGAGGGGAAGCCGCCGCTGCTCTTCGTGCCCGGCTTCGGCCACGGGGCGTGGACGTTCGCCGAACACTGGCTGGGGCACGCCGCGCAGCGGGGGTTCCCGGCGTACGCGCTCAGCCTGCGCGGGCACGGCGAGAGCGAACCGGCACCGGAGGCGACGCTGTCGGCGTACGTCCACGACGTGACCCAGGTGGCGGCGGGGCTGCCGCGCCAGGCGGTGCTGGTGGGGCACGGTGCCGGGGCACTGGTGGTGGCGCACGCGCTGGCCCGCTACCCGGCCCGGGCGGCGGTCCTGGTGGCTCCGGTCTTCGGCGGCTGGGCAGCCCTCGGTTCGGCGCTGCGGGCCAACCCCGCCGGCACCCTACCGGCGGTCTTCGGTGGGCCGCTGCGCCTGGACCGGCGGCAACTGTTCGGCCCGGACCTGCCCGAACCGCAGGCCCGTGAGTACGTCTCCCGGCTCGGCCGCGCCGGTCGGCGGGCCCAGTGGCAGCTGCTCACCGCCCCGGAGCCGGAACCGCCGGTGGGTACGCCACCGGTGTTGGTGCTGGGCAGCCCCGACGACCGGGTGGTACCGCCGGCCGCGCTGACCCGGGCGGCCGGTCGGTACGGTGCCGCGCCCCTGCTCTTCCCCGGGATGGGACACGACCTGATGCTCGACGTGCGGTGGCAGGAGCCGATCGACGCGATCCTGGACTGGTTGGGCAAGAGCTGACCGGCCCGGTACGGCCGGTGCCGGTCAGGCGGTGCCGCCGAGCCGGTGCAGCAGGGAACCGTTCTCGTCGAGGGCGCTCAGGTAGGACCGGGC
Organism: Micromonospora sp. NPDC000207; assembly: GCF_040300925.1. Lineage (NCBI taxonomy): Bacteria > Bacillati > Actinomycetota > Actinomycetes > Micromonosporales > Micromonosporaceae > Micromonospora > Micromonospora sp. NPDC000207. Next base: position 10,138 of record NZ_JBEPEQ010000022.1, on the reverse strand, counting down.
CCAGGCCCGGATGTCATGTCGACGTAGGTGCTCCCGCATGCCCCGCATCCGGGTCGCGACGTCGGCGGGGTCGGCCTGCAACGCGGAGAGCAGCCCCTGCTTGAGCCCCTCCAGGTCGTGCGGGTTGACCAGGTACGCCTGGGACAGCTCGGCCGCCGCGCCGGCGAACTCGCTGAGCAGCAGCGCCCCGGTGTCGTCGACCCGGGCCGCCACGTACTCCTTGGCGACCAGGTTCATCCCGTCGCGCAGCGGGGTCACCGCCATCACGTCGGCGACCCGGTAGAGGGCTGCCAACTCGATCCGGTCGAAGGGCTGGGTGAGGTAGTGGATGGCGGGCTCACCCACCCGGCCGAACTCGCCGTTGATCCGACCCACCTCGCGTTCGACCCGGTCCCGCAGGATCTGGTACTGACCGACCCGCTCCCGACTGGGGACCGCCACCTGGACCAGCACCGTGTCGCGGACCTTGATGTGCCCGCTGGCAAGCAGCTCGCTGTACGCGGTCAACCGCTGCTCGATGCCCTTGGTGTAGTCCATCCGGTCGACGCTGAGGATGACCCGTTCCGGGTCGCCGAGATCCCGACGGAACCGTTGGGCACGCTCGGCCACCTCGGTCCGGGCCGACAGCGCCGACAGCTCGTCGGTGTCGATGGAGACCGGGAACGCGCCGATGCGTACCACCCGGTCGTCGACGGCGATCCGGCGGTCGGTGGCGGAGACCCCGAGCACCTTCGTGGCCAGCTGGGCGAAGTTGTGCGCCGCCTGGGCCCGCTGGAACCCGACCAGGTCCGCGCCGAGCATGCCGTGCAGCAGCTCCGCCCGGCGGGGCAGCTGCATGAACAGCTCCGGCGGGGGGAACGGCACGTGCAGGAAGAACCCGATCCGCAGGTCGGGGCGGAGCCGCCGGAGCAGGCCCGGCACCAGCTGCAGGTGGTAGTCCTGTACCCAGACGATCGCGCCGGGCTCGGCGACGGCCGCCGTCGCCTCGGCGTACCGCTGGTTGACCCGCTGGTACGCCTCCCACCACCGGCGGTGGTGTTCGGGTTGCTCCACGGCGTCGTGGTAGAGCGGCCAGAGGGTGGCGTTGGCGAACCCCTCGTAGTGGTCGCGCAGGTCGTCCCGGGTCAACGGGACGGTGTGCAGGCGTACCCCGTCCACGTCGGGCAGGCTCGGCGCGGGACCACTCCCGCCGGCCCAGCCCACCCAGGTGGCGGGGGTCTGTCTGAGCAGGGGGTGCAGGGCGCTCACCAGACCACCGGGGCTGCGGCGCCACTCGCAGGCGCCGTCGAGCGCCACACTGTCGTCTATGGGGAGGCGCATCGCCACCACCACGAGGGAACTCTGTCGCATCTGGGGGCATTCCGATCAGCCGGGACCGACCGCCCAGAAGGGGGAGCGCCGGGGCAGTCGGTGCGGGAGGGAAGTGACGGACAGCGGAATTCCTACTGACGGTAAGTTACACCACTGTGACCCTCGTCCCGGAGGTGGGCCGCGCACCGGCGTACGGCCGGACGGCGGTGACGCTGCGTCGACCGCCCCGAGGTCAGACGACCGCGCCGTCGTCCGGGTCGTCATCGGCGTCCCCGGGACGCAGTCGCCAGATCAGCGTGACGAACCCGGCGAGTATGCCGGTGAACCCGAGCAGGGTGACCACCGAGCGGTCCACCGGCAGCAGGGTCGGGAAGACGAAGAGCACGAAGCCGAGGACCAGGGCCAACACCCCGACCACCGCGTACTTCGACATCCGGGGCAGCGGTGGTGGGGGCGGGGGGACGTACCGGTCGTCGGTGTCGTCGTCGGGCAGCTGCGCGCCGAAGGTGTCCAGCCCGTCGAGCAGCGACGGCTCGTCGCCCCGGTCCCGGGGGCCGACGGAGATCCCGGAGACGTCGGCGGCGTACGGCAGTCGGCGCACGTCGGTGGCGGTCGGGGCACCCGCGTCCTCGGTGCCGTTGCGGGTCGACGAGCCCGCCACCGGCCCCGGCTCGTCGTCGTCCACGTCCTCGGCCGCCGGCCAGGAGCGCCGCTCCGGTGCTGTGGACTCGTGGTAGCCGGCCACGATCCGGGCCCACTCGGCGTCGACGTCCGGTTCCTGTCGGGAACGCCCCGGCGAGGTCTCGTCGGTGAGCTGGGTGAGGTAGTCGCGGGCGGTGGTCAGGTGGGACCTGTCGACGTAGAGGCGGTCGACCGGGCGGGCCGGCACGGTGGTGGTCCGGGTGACCGGGTTCAGGTCGGCGGAGGGTTGCAGGTAGGCGGCGATCCCCCCGGCGGCGAGCACGTCGAGGAGGTGCTCGCCCACGCGCGGATCCACGTCGCCGGCGACGGCGTACTCGCTCGCGTCGAGCCCGTTGTCCCGCCGTCCCCGGCGGGCCCCACCCGATGACACCCGGACATCCTCCTCACCGCGCTTCGCGGCGCGCCCCGCGTCCAGCCCTGCGCATCGACCCACACCCCGTGCCCTGAATCGTGACACGACCGGGCGACTTCCGGGAGTGCCTTGTGTCGCGTCTGCCAAAACTCGACGGGTCCGGATCCGCGCCACCCCGTCTCCCCGGGGAGCCCCCGGGTGCTCGACACCGGCCGGGACCGTGACAGGACCCGGAGCCCGACCGCCGCCGGAGCCCCGGCGACAACCGGGGCGGAAGTCCGTTTTGTCGGAATACCCGCGCCCGGGTCGCGCGGGTGCCGGTCACCACCTGTCGGCAGTGGCGAGCCGGACCAGTCCCGGCACGTCGTGGCGGTCGGCGAAGGTCCGTACCCGCAACAGGGCTGCCGTCGCCGCCGCCGGACGACCGGCCGCCGCCAACACCGGCACCGACAGGGCGCTGGTCAGGACCAGGTCCGTCACGTCGGCCATCCGGCCGTAGCTGCGCAGCGCCCGGCTGAACAACTCACCGGCGGTCCGTCGATCCCCGGCCTCCCCGAGCCGGGTCGCCTCGGCGACCTGCCCCGCCGCCTCGGCCCACGGGGTCATCCGAGGCGCCCGGGTCAGCAGCCGACCCAGCAGCCGGGCGGCCTCCCCGCCGAGCACCGCGGCCACGTGACCCACTGTCGGCACCCACTCGGCGAACGGGATCATCCGGGTCCGCCGCCAGTCCTCGTCCAACTCGACGAGGAGCCGCAGCGCCTCGACCCGACGCCCCTGCACCGCCCGGCAGAGCGCGGCGTGCGCCAACGTCGAGTGCAGCACCCGGTGGAAGCCGCTGCGGCGGGCGGCCGACAGTGCCTGCTCCAGGTGCGCGTCCGCCGTCGGGTCCCCGGCGTCGCCCGGCCCGGTCCGCAGCGCCCGCATCCAACCCGAGACCGCCACGATGTGCAGGTCCCACTCCGCTGTCGGGCGGCGGGTCGACTCGTCGGCCAGGCCCAGAGCCGTCGTCCAGTCACCCGCGTGGTACGACCGGCTCCACTGGTCGTCGAAGCTGGTGGCCAGGCTGTGCCCGCCCGCCGGGTCCAGCGAACGCTCCTCCTCCACCAGCCGCGCCGACCCGGCGAGGTCGCCCTCCTCCTGCAAGGCCCAGGCCAGGTTGTGCACCGCCCGCCGTCGACTGGTCAACCGCTCCACCCGGCAGTGTTCGGTGACCTCGGCCAGCTCCCCGTACGCCTCGGCGACCCCGCACAGGTAACGGGAGACGGCCAGGGTGATCCGGGCATTGGCCTGGGCCTCCCGCAGTTCGAGCCGTTCGGCGAGGTCGGCGGCGGCCCGGGCCGCCGCGCAGGCAGCGTCGGTCTCGGCGTTGAGCATCCGGACCCGGGCCAACTCCAGCAGCGCCTCGGCCTTCTCCCCGGTGTCCGGCAACTCGTCGTAGAGCCCGATCGCCCGGTCCAGACAGCGCATCGTCTCGGGCCGGTCCGCCCGGCTCCACGCCGCGATCGCCAACAGGGTCCAGGCCCGGGCGGTACGCGGCCGGTCCCCGGCCAGGGTCAGCTGGTCGACGAGACGGGCCAGCCGACGCTGCCCGTCCGAGGCCAGGAACGCGTCCCGGTCCCGGTAGAGCGCCAACTCCGCGTCGAGCAGCTCCAACGCCGGGTCCGGCTCGCCGGTCAGGTCGAGCGCCCGGCCGACCAGGGTCGCCGCGGTGTCCAGCGCCGGCAGCTCGTACGCCCGTCGGGCGGCCCGGTACAGGGCGGCCCGGGCGGGTGCCGTGTAACCCGCCGGGTCCAGCCCGATGGTCCGGGCGATCTCGTGGGCGGTCCACCTGTGGTTGGCCAGGACCTCGGCCAGGTCCTCCTGCCGACCGTCGGCCCGCTGCTCCAACCAGTCCGCGGTACGCCGGTGCCGCTGGACCCGCTCGGCCCGGGGCAACCGCTGGTAGCACACGTCGCGTACCAGGATGTGCCGGAACCGGTACTCCGGTTGACCCGGCATGCTCGTGGTGGGCTGCTCGTGGATCAGGTCGCGGCGTTGCAACCGGGTCAGGGCGCGCTGCACCCACTCCAACGGGCGGCCCAGCGCGGTGGCCACCGGCCCCGGCCAGAACTGCACGCCGACGACGGCGGCGGCCTGCAACACCGCCCGGTCGGCCGGATCGAGCAGGTCCAGCCGGTTGGCGATCACCGCCTGCACGGTCCGGGGGATCTCCGGCCCGGCACCGGGATCGGGCCGACCCAGCCGGTCGGCGGGACCGAGGAGCCCCCCGTCGAGCAGCATCCGGGCGTACTCCTGGGCGTAGAGCGGGTTGCCGTCGGCGAACTCGATCAGCGGGGCCCGGGCGGTGGCCGGCAACACCGCCTGGCCGAGCAGCAGGGAGTAGAGCGTGTCGATGTCCTCGTCGTGCATCGGGGGCACCGAGATCGACATCGCCCCGCTGATCGTCCCCGTCCAGGCCGGGTGCCGTTCCCGCAGCTCGGGTCGGGCGGTGGCGACGATCAGCAACGGTACGCCCCGGGCCGCCGCGCCGAGCTGCTCGACGAAGGCGAGCATCGCCTCGTCGGCCCAGTGCATGTCCTCGAAGACGAGCACTGTCGGACCGGTGGTGGCCAGGGTGAGCAGGAAACGCCGCCAGGACGCCTCGGCCGCCCCGGGCTGGAGGCGCTCGCCGGGCAGGCCGATCAGCGGGCCGATCACCTCGGCCAGCCGCAGTGGGGACGCCCCGGGCAGCTGCCCGAGGCGCTGACGCAGCCGCTCCCGCAGGGCCGCCGGATCGTCGTCGGCGGGCATCCCGACCCAGCCCCGGACCACGTCGGCGAGGGCGGCGTACGCGACGTTCTCCCCGAAGGGCGGACACTGGCCGACCAGCCAGGTGACCGGGGGACCGGGCAGGCTGGCGGCGTGTCGGGCCAACTCGCGCAGGAGTCTGCTCTTGCCCACCCCGGCCGGACCGAAGACGGTCACCAGCTGGGCGGTGCCCTCGGTGACGGTACGGTGCAGGGCGCTGACGAGCAGGCCCCGCTCGTGCTCCCGGTCCACCATCGGGGTCAGCTCGCTGGTCCGCGGATCGGGCTGCGGCCGGACCCGGACCGCCAGCCAGATCCGGCTCACGGCCGACCGTCCGCGCAACGTCACCGGCGGCCGGTCGGCGTACTCCATCTCGTGCCGGGTGGCCGAGAAGGTGCTCTCGTCGACCACCACCCCGCCGGGCGGGGCGAGGCCCTGGAGCCGGCTGGCGGTGTTGACCACGTCGCCGGTGACGAAGGCCTGTCCGCCGTCGCGGGTGGCGGTGAGGTCGACGAGGGCCTCCCCGGTGGCGACGCCCACCCGGAAGGTCAGCGGCTGCTCACCGGTGGTCTGCCGACCCAGGTTGCGCTGGAGCTCCAGCCCGGCCCGTACGCACCGCAGGGCGTCGTTGTCGGTGGCCACCGGTGCCCCGAACAGCGCCATCACCGCGTCCCCGATGTACTTCTCGACCACCCCGCCGTACTGGTGCACGAGTCGCCGTACGGTGGCGAAGTAGGTCTGTTGCAGGGCCCGGGCCTGTTCGGGGTCGGCGCGCTCGGCGTACGTGGTGAAGTCCACGATGTCGATGAAGAGCACGCTGACGTGTCGACGGTCCTCCTGCACCACGGGTACCTGCTCACGCAGCGGTTGACCGCAGTTGGTGCAGAAGTTCGCCTCGGCGCCGTTGGGGTGTCCACAGGTGGCGCAGGGGACCACCATCGCCCGTCCACAGCCGCCGCAGAAGCGGTCGTGGGGGCCGGCCGGCTGGGAGCAGTGTCCGCACTTGAGGTCGATGACCCTGAAGTCCTTTCTGGTCGCTCAGTCAGGTACCCGACGTGCAACAGGACCGTCATGCAGATCGACTGCGATTAGTCTTCCCTACGCAGTGGTTCGTTGTCAGGAGGATGCCGTGCACGTACGACTGTCCACCCCGTGGACCGACCCGCAGGGGACGCTCCGCGCTCGTGGCGAGACCGTCGACGTCGACGCGGTGACGCTGGCCAGACTGGAGGAGCAGGGCATGGTGGAGAACCCGGACGGCCAGTCGGTCGACCCGCAGAAGATCGGTCCCGGTCCCGGTGCGCCCCCGGAGAAGATCGGTCCCGGACCCGGCGCCCCGCCGGAGAAGATCGGTCCCGGTCCGGGCGCTCCGCCCGCCGACGGCGCCGGGAGGTGACCGACCGGCGTGGACCGGCCGGGCGACGGCCCGCCGGTCCGCGCCGTCACACCACCCCGGAGGATCGCTCCGACGGGTCGGGTCAGCGGTCGTTCATCCCGGCGCGTCGGCGCAGCGCCGCCACGTCGGTGACCACGATCCGCCGGCCCTCGGTGCGCAGCCAACCACGGCTGGCGAACGATCCGATCGCCTGGTTGACGCTCTGCCGGGAGCCGCCGGCCATCTCGGCGAGCTGGCTCTGGTTCAGTTCGATGGTGATCATCGGAGCCTGGCTCTCCCCGGCCAGCCGGACCAGGGTCTTTGCCACCCGGCCCGGCAGGTCGAGGAAGACGTGATCGGCGTTCTGCTCGGTCAACCTGCGGATCAGCGCGCCGAGGGAGCGCATCACCGCGTCGAGGATGCGCGGGTTGGAGTGAACCAGCTCCATGAAGGCCGGTCGCGACAGCGCCAGCGCGGCACAGTCCTCGATGGCCTCGGCGGACGCCGACCGGGTGGAGGCGTCCAGGAGGGAGACCTCGCCCAGGACGTCCGGCGGGCGGACCACCGACAGGACCGCGCGCTCGCCGGTCGGGGCGGTCCGGAAGACCGCCACGGCACCGCGCCGGAGCACGATCAGCGACTCACCCGGGTCGTTCTCGACGAAGAGCAGCTGACCCTTGCGGTACGTTCGTGGTACGGCAGCCGCGATCACCCGTTGGCGGACCTCCGGCTCCAGGCCGGCGAACAGGTCGACACCCGTGAGCGCGTCACCCGGCTCCGGCAGGCGCATCTCCACGTCCTGACCCCTCCCCGGTAAAGGACCAATTGGCAGCCGGGTGAACCTGACAGCCCCCGGTGCGAGGCGATCTGAACCGGTTCGGCGTCCGGTAGCGTTACACATCAGATCATGACGCCCCGGTCGCTTGCTGTACACCCCTGGAGCCACTTCCGTTACAGCCCCGACCAGCGCCGCGACCCGCAACGACCATCCGTGTGGGCATTTCCGGACCGACGGTGGTCCGCCGACGGCCGACCGCGTGGGGCGGGCCGACCGACCGGGCCGGTCGGGTCGCCCGAACCGCCTGTCCCGGTGGCCCGACCGGTGGGGCACGGCGAGGTCCGGTACCCGGCGTGCGGACGCCGCAGGGCGTGGGCCAGGATGGTCGGGATGGTCTACCGCTATTTCTACGACTGTGAGTTCATCGAGGACGGCACCGTCGTCGACCTCGTCTCGATCGGTGTCGTCGACGAGTACGGCCGCGAGTTCTACGCCGTCTCCACCGAGTTCGACGACGCCCGGGCGGTGCCCTGGGTCCGTCGTAACGTGCTCGACAAGCTGCCCTCTCCGGCCGACCGGGCCTGGCGCTCGCGGGAGCGGATCCGCGACGAGCTGTACGAGTTCCTCGTCGAGCCGATCCGGGGGCGTCCCGGCGAGCAGCTGGAGCTGTGGGCCTGGTACGCCGCGTACGACCACGTGGTGTTGGCGCAGCTGTGGGGGGCCATGCCGGCCCTGCCCCGGGAGATCCCCCGGTTCACCAAGGAGCTGCGCCAGCTCTGGGACGACAGGGGTCGGCCGACGCTGCCGGAGGCCGCCTCGGCCCGGCACGACGCGCTCGTCGACGCCCGGCACAACCTCGCCCGGTGGCGGGCGATGACCGGCGGCTGAGCCCGTCCGGTCGACGGGCGACCCGGCCGGTGTCCGAAAAGTTGACCCCTCACAAGTTTGACCACTTCTGCCCTGGGCACCGGTTGGATTTTCGCCGACGACGGAGAAGGGGTCCAGCAATGAGCCAGGAGTCGACAAGCGCCGCCGAGGCTCGCCGCCGAGTCACCGAGATGATCCGGGCGGCGCGGATCTGCATGCTGACCACGACGTCAGTCGATGGTCACCTGGTGAGTAGGCCGATGGGGTTGCAGGAGGCGGAGTTCGACGGGGACCTGTGGTTCTTCACCTCCACCGACTCCGCCAAGGTCCGTCAGCTCCGGGTCAACCCGGAGGTGAACGTGACCTTCGCCGACCAGCAGAACAAGTCCTGGGTCTCGCTGACCGGTACCGCCACCGAGGGGTTCGACAGGGAGCGGGCGGAGTGGCTGTGGAGTCCGTTGCTCAGCGTCTGGTTCCCGGACGGACTGGACACCCCCGGGCTGACCCTGGTCAAGGTGCACGTCAGTGCCGCGGAGTACTGGGACTCGCCGAACAGCACCGTGGTCAACCTGCTCGACTTCGCCCGTTCGGCGGTCGCCGGTCGACCACCCCGCAGCGGTGAGAACGAGTCGGTGCGGTTCTGAGACCTGCCGCCGGTCCCGGGGCGCGCTGTCGGCCGATGGTCAGGGCGACTACAGTTCGAACTGACGGCCCGCCCCGGGCCGGCAACGGCGCCGACGGTCTGACCTGACCCAATATCCTGGGGCAAATCGGGCTTAACCTGATTCCTCAGGAGGATGAGCAGATCATGCGTATCGGCGTGCTCACCGGTGGTGGCGACTGTCCAGGTCTGAACGCGGTCATCCGGGCGGTGGTCCGTAAGGGTGTCGGCACCTACGGTCACGAGTTCGTGGGCTTCCAGGACGGGTGGAAGGGCCCGCTGGAGGGCCTCTCCAAGCCCCTGGGTATCGCCGAGGTGCGCGGCATCCTGCCGCGCGGCGGCACCATCCTCGGCTCGTCCCGGACCAACCCGTTCAAGATCGAGAACGGGGTCGAGCGGATCAAGGAGAACCTCGCCGCGCAGGGCGTCGACGCCCTGATCGCGATCGGCGGCGAGGACACCCTCGGTGTCGCCACCAAGCTGCACGAGCTGGGCGTCAACGTCATCGGGGTGCCGAAGACCATCGACAACGACCTCGGTGCCACCGACTACACCTTCGGGTTCGACACCGCTGTCAACATCGCGATGGAGGCCATCGACCGGCTGCACACCACCGCCGAGAGCCACCACCGCACCCTGGTGGTCGAGGTGATGGGTCGGCACGCCGGGTGGATCGCCCTGCACGCCGGCCTGGCCGGTGGCGCGAACGTGATCCTGCTGCCCGAGCGCAAGTTCGACGTCGAGCAGGTCGCGGGCTACGTCAACAAGCGGTTCGACCACCAGTACGCCCCGATCGTGGTGGTCGCCGAGGGCGCCCAGCCGATCGACGGCCAGATGGTCCTGCACAACCAGGAGCTGGACTCCTTCGGTCACGTCCGCCTCGGCGGCATCGGCCAGTGGCTCGCCGAGCAGCTGGAGGCCAAGACCGGCAAGGAGGCCCGGACGGTCGTCCTCGGCCACATCCAGCGCGGTGGCACCCCGACCGCCTTCGACCGGGTGCTCGCCACCCGGCTCGGTCTCCAGGCGATCGACGCCGTGCACGAGGCCGACTGGGGCAAGATGGTCGCGATGCAGAGCACCGACATCGTCCGGGTGCCGCTGGCCGAGGCCACGGCCGAGCTGAAGACGGTTCCCCTGGAGCGGTACGCCGAGGCCGAGGTCTTCTTCGGTAGCTGAGGCGTCGAACCGGCGACGCGGGGGGGGGGGGGGGGGCCCGCCGGCGGGCCCACGCGGCAAGGGGGGGCCGGGGGGGTGAAACCAAGGGCGAAAACGTGGGACAAAAAGGTAGAGTGGGGGGTGGGGGGA
>NZ_JBEPEQ010000021.1:0-62875 GCF_040300925.1 Micromonospora sp. NPDC000207 | reverse complement strand
CGACCCGGGCGGCACCGGGCCGGGGGTCATGGGCGGGGTCCTCGGTCCGGGGGGACCCGAGGCTGCGGGGACGGGTCCGCCGCCGGGGGCCGGGTTGCCCGGCCAGCCCCCCTGCGGCGGGCCCGGTCGACCGTAGGGGGGTGCCGGTTGGGGCGAGCGCTGGGCCGGTGGGGCCGAGGGCGGGCGGCCGGGGGCGGGCGGTGACCAGCCGGCACCGGAGCGGGGGGCGGAGCCGACGGCGGCCGACCCGACCGCAGGCGACGGAGCGGACCAGCCGGGGGCGGCGGGCTGCGGGTACGGCGCGGCCGACGGCCGGGGCTCGAACCGGGGTGGTAGCGGACCGGGTCGTCCCGCCGTCTCTCTCCCGGCCGCCTCCTCGTCACGTTCCGGAGTACCGCCCGTGTAACTAGCCGTCATGATGCCCATGTCCTCCCACAGCGCCCCGGCACACCGCCGACGACGTCCCGCCTAGGCCACCGGCCCGATGGAACGTACCCGCGCGATCGGGCTTTGTCTTCCCCGAAGTCCGACCCTGTCATGCATGGTCAAGTATCGCCGCACTGTGTGGCGGAGTCCGGTCGGGCGGTGTCGGGCCGACACACAGGTACCGGCTGCACCCCGCCCTCCGGGACGCGCACTAGGGTTGTCAGGTGACCGACGAACCACCCCTGCACCGTCGGGCCGCCGAAAGTCGTACGGGAAACGGACCGCACCACCCGTCACCGGCCATACCGGTGGACCCGGACAGCACCCCGACCTCCGGTGGGCCCGTACCCTTGACCGCCCCTCGTGACGGCACCCCCCAGCCGGTGACCACGCCGGAAGAACTCGCCGACGTGGTGGCCCGTTTCGCCGCCGGTACCGGCCCGGTCGCGTTGGACGCCGAACGCGCCTCCGGTTACCGCTACAGCCAACGGGCCTACCTGGTCCAGCTCCGCCGGGCCGGGGCCGGGACGGTGTTGCTCGACCCACTGCCCCTGCCCGACCTGACCAGCCTGGACGCCGCGATCGGCGACGCCGAGTGGGTGCTCCACGCGGCCAGCCAGGACCTGCCCTGCCTCGCCGAGCTGGGGCTGCGCCCACGCCGGCTCTTCGACACCGAACTGGCCGCCCGGCTGGCCGGTTTCGAGCGGGTCGGGCTGGCCGCGCTCACCGAACAGCTCCTCGGCTACAGCCTGGAGAAGCACCACTCGGCGGCGGACTGGTCGAGCCGTCCGCTGCCCGAGTCGTGGCTGACCTACGCCGCGCTCGACGTCGAGATGCTCGTCGACCTGCGTGACGCCCTCGACGCGGAGCTGGACCGGCAGGGCAAGTCGGCCTGGGCGGCAGAGGAGTTCGCCGCGCTGGTCCGCGCCGGTGCCCGGCCGCCCCGGGTGCGCGCCGAGCCCTGGCGGCGTACCTCCGGGATCCATCGGATCCGGGGCGCGCGGGCGCAGGCCCGGGTCCGGTCGATGTGGTACGCCCGGGACCAGATCGCGGCCCGTCGGGACGCCGCCCCGGGTCGGGTGCTGCCCGACTCGGCGATCGTCGCCGCCGCCGAACTCGACCCTCGGGACGAGAAGACGCTGCTGACCCTGCCCGGTTTCGGTGGCCGGTCGGTACGCCGACTGTCCCGGACCTGGTTGGCAGCGCTGGACGAGGCCCGGCTGCTGCCTGACGAGGAGCTGCCGGTGACCCCGGCGGTGGAGGGTCCGCCCCCGCCGCACCGGTGGGCGGAGCGTGATCCGGTGGCGGCGGCCCGGTTGGCCCGCTGCCGTGAGGTGGTGGTCGGGATCGCGGGCGGGCACGACCTCCCCCCGGAGAATCTGATCACCCCCGACTCGGTACGCCGTCTCGCGTGGCAGCCGCCGGAGGAGATCACCGAGGAGACCGTCGCCGAGGTGCTGCGCGGCTTCAACGCCCGCGAGTGGCAGCTCGGTCTGCTGGTCCCCGCCCTGACGGCCGCGCTCCACCCGCCCGGGGAGTGAGTCGATCGAGGGGTTTGCGTCGGCGGGATCGACAGACGTGACGCGAACCCCTCGATCCGGTGGCGCCGGGGGCACCCGCGGGGGTGCGGGCTTGGTTACTGGTGGGTAGCATTCGGGGAAACGCCAGTGCCGGCTAGGAGGCTCCAAGTGCCCCGTGACGTTCGGGAGGTCGTCTTCGTCGACGGCGTCCGCACCCCCTTCGGTAAGGCGGGCGGCATGTACGCCCACACCCGCGCCGACGACCTGGTGGTCCGCTGCATCCGCGAACTGCTCCGCCGCAACCCGCAACTGCCGCCGGAACGGGTCGAGGAGGTGGCGATCGCCGCCACCACGCAGACCGGCGACCAGGGCCTGACCATCGGCCGGACCGCCGCCCTGCTGGCCGGCCTCCCCAAGACCGTGCCCGGGTTCGCCATCGACCGGATGTGCGCCGGCGCGATGACCGCAGTCACCACCGTGGCCGGTGGCATCGCCATGGGCGCCTACGACGTGGCCATCGCCGGTGGGGTCGAGCACATGGGTCGGCACCCGATGGGTGAGGGCGTCGACCCCAACCCGCGGATCCTGGCCGAGAAGCTGGTCGACCCGTCCGCCCTCGTGATGGGGGCCACCGCGGAGAACCTGCACGACCGGGTCCCACACATCACCAAGGCCCGCACCGACGCGTTCGCCCTCGCCTCCCAGCAGCGGACCGCCAAGGCGTACGCCGACGGCAAGCTCCAGGGCGACCTGGTCTCCGTGGCCGTACGCGACCCGGAGGCCGGCTGGGGCCTGGCGGGGGTGGACGAGGCACCCCGGGACACCTCCCTGGAGAAGCTGGCCTCGCTCAAGACCCCGTTCCGCCCACACGGAAAGGTCACCGCCGGGAACGCGGCAGGTCTCAACGACGGGGCCACCGCCAGCCTGATCGCCGCCGAGGAGACCGCCCGTGAGCTGGGCCTGCCGATCGCCATGCGGCTGGTGTCGTACGGCTTCGTCGGGGTGGAACCGGAGGTGATGGGGGTCGGCCCCATCCCCTCCACCGAGAAGGCGTTGCGCATCGCCGGTCTGACCATCGACGACATCGGCCTGTTCGAGCTGAACGAGGCGTTCGCCGTCCAGGTGCTCGCCTTCCTCGACCACTTCGGCCTGGCCGACGACGATCCCCGGGTCAACCAGTGGGGTGGGGCGATCGCCATCGGCCACCCGCTGGCCTCCTCCGGGGTCCGACTGATGACCCAACTCGCCCGCCAGTTCGCCGAGCGTCCGGAGGTCCGCTACGGCCTGACCGCGATGTGCATCGGCATCGGCATGGGCGGCACCGTGATCTGGGAGAACCCCCACTGGGAAGGCAGGGCCCAGTGAGCGCGAGGAATGAGCCGGTCCTGCGAGTCCCGCAGTCGCGAGCCAAGAGGAAAGCCCAGTGAGCGCGAGGAATGAGCCGGTCCTGCGAGTCCCGCAGTCGCGAACGGAAAGGAGAGCCCAGTGACGGCGTTGGCTGCACCGAACGAGGTGGTGACCCGGGCGCTGCTGCGTCGGGTGGACGTACCGGGGCTGGACCGTCCGGTCGCCCTGATCACCCTTGACAACGGACACGACCACACCAAGCCGAACACCCTCGGTCCGGCCGGGCTGACCAGTCTGGACGAGGCGATCACCGCCGCTCTCGCGGCCGATCCGGCGTTCGTGGCGGTCACCGGTAAGCCGTACGTCTTCTGCGTGGGCGCGGACCTGACCAGCCTGCCGCTGTTGCAGGACCGGGACCAGGCGTTGGAGATCGGTCGACTGGGTCACCGGGTCTTCGCCCGGCTGAAGGACAGCACGGTCCCGACCTTCGCCTTCGTCAACGGCGCGGCGATGGGGGGTGGCCTGGAGCTGGCCCTGCACTGCCACTACCGGACGCTGTCGGGAGGGGCGGGCGCGCTGGCCCTGCCGGAGGTGTCCCTGGGGCTGATCCCCGGTTGGGGCGGCACCCAACTGCTGCCGAACCTGGTCGGGATCCCGGCGGCGACCCAGGTGATCCTGCAGAACCCGCTGATGCAGAACAGGATGCTCAAGCCGAAGCAGGCTGCGGAGATGGGCCTCGCTGACGTCCTGCTGGAGCCGGCAGACTTCCTGGAGCGTTCCCTGGAGTGGGCCGCCGGGGTGGTCCGGGGCGAGACCACAGTCACCCGCCCCGAGGTGGACCGGGACATGTGGGCGGGGGTGCTCTACTTCGCCCGACAGACCCTCGACCAGCGGCTGCACGGTGCGGTACCGGCCGCGAACCGGGCACTGGACCTGCTTGAGTCCGCGAAGGACGCCGACTTCGCCACCGGTACCGCCGCCGAGGACGAGGCGTTGGCGGACCTGATCTTCTCGGAGGAGCTGCGCAGCGGCCTGTACGCCTTCGACCTGGTCCAGCGACGCGCCAAGCGGCCAGCCGGGGCGCCGGACAGGGAACTGGCCCGACCGGTGACCAAGGTGGGGATCGTGGGTGCCGGGCTGATGGCCGGTCAGCTCGCGCTCCTGTTCGCCCGTCGACTCCAGGTGCCTGTCGTCCTGACCGACCTGGATCAGGCCCGGGTGGACAAGGGCGTGGCTTACGTGCACACCCAGATCGAGAAGCAGGTCTCCAAGGGCCGAATGGACAAGGGCACCGCCGCCAAGCTGTACGGGTTGATCAGCGGCGCGCCCAAGGCGGAGGCCTTCACCTCGGGCCACTCCTCGTCCTTCGCCGACTGCGACTTCGTCATCGAGGCGGTCTTCGAGGACCTGACGGTCAAGAAGCAGGTCTGGGCCGAGCTGGAGAAGATCGTCGGACCGGAGGCGGTGCTCGCCACGAACACCTCCTCGCTGTCGGTGTCGGCGATGGCGACCGATCTCGAACACCCGCAGCGGTTGGTCGGATTCCACTTCTTCAATCCGGTGGCAGTCCTTCCGCTGCTGGAGATCGTCAGGGGTGACCGGACCGACGACGCCACCCTGGCGACGGCGTTCGCCGTCGGCAAGCAGCTGCGCAAGTCCTGCGTGTTGGTCAGTGACGCCCCGGCCTTCGTGGTCAACCGGCTGCTGACCCGGTTCCTCGGCACGGTCTTCGCCGCAGTGGACGCCGGCACCCCGTTGGAGGTGGCGAACAACGCGTTGGACCCGCTGGGTCTGCCGATGCGTCCGCTGGCCCTGCTCCAACTGGTAGGCCCGGCTGTGGCGTACCACGTGGGGGGCACCCTGCACGCGGCGTTCCCGGACCGCTTCGCGGTCAGCGAGAACCTCAAGCGGATCGCCGAGTCCGGTCGGCCGATCGTCGTCGACGACGAGATCGACCCGGAGGTGGCGTCACTGCTCGTGGTCGGCGACCAACCGCTCACCGCCGAGCAGGTACGCCGCAACGCGCTGGAGGCGCTGGCCCAGGAGATCCGGCTGATGCTCGACGAGGGTGTCGTCGCCGAGGCGCACGACATCGACCTGTGCATGATCCTCGGCGCGGGCTGGCCGTTCCACCTGGGGGGCATCACGCCGTACCTGGACCGGACCGGCACGAGTGAGCGGGTCACCGGCCGGCGGTTCCTCCCGCCCGGGGCGGCGAGCCTGCCCGCCTGATCCGCAGTCGCCGCACCTCGCGGTGGTCGCCCCCGTCCCGGACGGTCGGCGACCACCGCGTCGTCGGTTCCTGGGACGTCGCGGGAAACCCGACCGGTGGGAGACGGCCCGCCCGTTGCCCGGAAGGGACACGGCCCGCCCGTTGCCCGGAAGGGACACGGCCCGTCCGTTGCCCGGAAGGGACACGCGCGCCGGGAGGGAGGCGGTCAGCGTTGCGGGGTGACCGACTGGTCCGTCCCCCGGACCGCCGCCGCCCCGGCGGCGGGCAGCTCGACGGTGACCTCCAGCCCGCCCCCGGACTGGGCGACCACCCGGACGGTACCGGCGTGGGCGTCACAGACCGCCCGGACGATGGACAGCCCCAGCCCCGACCCGCGCGCCCCGGTCCGTTCCCGGCCACCCCGCCGGAACGGTTCGAACAACCCCGGAACGTCGGCCTGGTCCACCTCGAATCCGGTGTTGCCGACCACCAGCCAGGAACGACCGGCCTCCGAGCCGGTCCGGACCCAGATCCGCCCGTGCAGGTGGTTGTAGCGGACCGCGTTCTCGATCAGGTTCCCGGCCAACCGGTCGAGCAGGCCGGGGTCGCCGACGACCGGGGCGTGCGCCAGGTCGGTCTGCACCGTCAGTCCGATCCGCTCCACCTCCCGCCGGACCGCCGACAGGGCGTTGGCGGTGCCCTGGGCGAGGTCGCACTCGGAGCGCCGGCCGAGCGGCCGACCGGCCTGGGCCTCGCTGCGGGCGAGCACCAGCAGCGCGTCCACCAGGCCGTTGGCCCGTTCGGAGGCGTCCCGGACCACTGTGGCCATCCGGCGGTACTCACCGGTGTCCGCCTCGTCGTCGCTGAGGGTGACGTCGATCTCGGTACGCATCACCGCCAACGGCGTCCGTAGCTCGTGGGAGGCGTTGGCGACGAACCGCTTCTGCGTCTCGAACGACTCGGTGAGCCGGTCCAGCATCGCGTCGAAGGTCTTGGCCAGCTCGGCGACCTCGTCGTCGGCACCGGAGTAGCCGATCCGCTGGTCGAGGGTGGCCTCGCCGAGCCGCCGGGCGGTGGCGGTCACCTGGTGCAGTGGGCGCAGGGCCCGACCGGCGACCGCGTACGCCCCGGCCACCCCGACGATGCTGATGCCGACCAGGGCGAGCAGTCCGGTGACCACCAGTTCCCGGGAGGCCGCGTCGGTGAGCTGCTGCTCCCACTGCACCGCGTCCAGGGTCCGGCCGTCGGCCAGGGTCACGGTGCTGCCCGGGGCCAGTTGGTCGGTCAGCTGCGCGCCGTCCCGGACCAGCAGCCAGGCCAGGAACATCAGGATCGCTCCGGTGCTGACCAGCAGCACCCCGTTGAGCAGGGTGAGTCGCAGCCGCAGGGTCGGGCGGATCCGGGGTCGCCGGATCACGCCGGCACCTCGGCCGTGCGGTACCCCGCGCCGACCACCGTCTCGATCAGCGGCGGATCACCGAGCTTCTTGCGCAGGGTCATCACGGTGACCCGGACGATCGTGGTGAACGGGTCGGTGTTGGCGTCCCAGACCCGTTCCAGCAGCTCCTCGCTGGAGACCACCGCTCCCCGCGCCTTGAGGAGTTCGGCAAGCACCCCGAACTCCTTGTTCGTCAGCTCCACCGGGGTACCGCCCCGGGTCACCACCCGCCGGGCCGGGTCGAGCACCAGGTCGGCGAGCTCGAACACCGGGGGCGCTGCCGGGGTGGCCCGCCGCCCCAGGGCCATCACCCGGGCGACCAGCTCGTCGAAGGCGAACGGCTTCGGCAGGTAGTCGTCGGCGCCGAGTTGGAGCCCCTCGACCCGGTCGGCCACCGTGCCGCTGGCGGTGAGCATCAACACCCGGGTCAGGGCACCGGAGGCGGCCACCTCGGCGCAGATCTGGTCCCCGTGCACCCCGGGCAGGTCACGGTCGAGGACGATCACGTCGTACCTGGTGACGAAGGCGGCCTCGTGCCCGCTGTCGCCGTCGTACGCGACGTCCACCGCCATGCCCCGTTTACGCAGTCCCCGCGCGATCGCGTCGGCGAGGTTGCGCTCGTCCTCCACCACCAGCACCCGCATCCGGGCCACCTCCAAACGCTGCGCCTGGAGACAACCTAGTGGGACCCGCCGATCCGACGGACGCGGGCCGACCGGTGCGGTCAGGTCACGCCTGTACGATGGCCCGTCGTGGCTGTGCCGGTGGTAAATCCCTCGTTGAACGCAAAGACCAGATCCGCCCCGGGTGGACCCGACACGACCGATTCACCCCGGCGGCTACGCCGGCTGAATCGAGCCGACACACTGGCCATCGGAGCCTACGTGTTGTTGGGCGTCTTCGTGTGCCTGAACTACTGGGTGGACGTCCAACAGCGGGTCTCGTCCCACCTACCGACAGACCACAGCTGGTTCGAGTGGCTCTTCTCGCACGGCGCCTACTCGCTGCGGAACCTGGAGAACCCGCTGTTCAGCAGCCGTCAGAACGCCCCCGACGGGGTGAACATGATGGCCAACACCTCAATGCTGGGGGTGACCCTGCCGCTGGCGCCGGTCACCTGGCTGTTCGGCCCGCAGGTGACGTACGCCCTCTATCTGGGCGGCGCGCTGGCCGCCACGGCGGGCACCTCGTACTGGATGCTCTCCCGCTACCTGGTGCGGTCCCGGATGGGGGCGTTCATCGGTGGCGCGTTCCTCGGGTTCGCCCCGGGTGTGGTGCACCACGCCAACGGTCAGCCCAACTTCGTGTCGAACTTCCTGCTCCCGCTGATCTTCGTCCGGGTACTCCGGCTCGGTGAGCCGGGGCGGTGGCGACGCAACGGGATCGTGCTCGGCCTCCTCGTCGCGTACCAGGTGTTCATCAACGAGGAGATGCTGCTGCTCACCGCGTTGGCCTGCCTGGTCGTCGTGGTGGCGTACGCGGTGCAGCGCCCGGCGGAGGCCCGCGCCCGGGCCGGGACCTTCCTGGCCGGGCTCGGCACCGGTGGTGCGCTGACCCTGCTGCTGACCGGGTACGCGATCTGGTTCCAGTTCAACGGCCCGCAGTCGTCACGGGGCCTGCAGGACGGGGTCTTCCACAGTTGGGGCGAGGACCTCGCCGCGTTCGTCACGTTCCCCCGGGACACCCTCGCCGGGGACCCGGCGGTGGAGCAGACCATCGGTCTCACCGAGCAGAACTCCTGGTTCGGGTGGCCGGTGGTGGTGGTGTCGGTGCTCGCGCTGGTGCTGCTGTGGCGGCGGTCGTTGACGGCCCGGATCCTCGGGATCGTGGCGGTCCTGTTCGCCTTCCTCTCCCTCGGCCCGCGCCTGCGGGTGGGGGGAACCGTGACCGAGATCCCCGGCCCCTGGGAGTACATCCCGAGCAGCATGCCGCTGGTCGAGATGATGATGCCGACCCGGTTGGCCCTGGTGACCACCGGTGCGCTCGGGGTCCTGCTGGCGCTGGCCTGGGAGGCGGTCTCCCGCCACGGCGGCCCGGGGGCTGCCGTCCCCGCGCCCCGGACCCCGCAGGACGACTCCACCGGGCCCGAGGCCGGGGAGGCCGCCGAGCCGGCCCCTGCCGACGGTCCGCGCCGCCGGTGGGTCCGCCCGGTCGGCTTCGCGGCGATCGCGCTCGCCGTGCTGCCCCTGTTCCCCCGGCCGCTGCCGGCCGAGCACATCGACCTTCCGCCCCGGTTCATCATGTCCGGTGCCTGGCAGGAGTACGTCCCAGACGGCCGGACCCTGGTGCCGGTGCCGATCCCCAGCAACGTCCACGGCCTGACCACGTTGCGGTGGAGCGCCCTGACCCAGCACGAGTTCCCGATCCCGGCCGGTTACTTCATCGGCCCGGGCCTGGAGAACGAGGGGATGTTCGGTGCCCCGAACCGGCCGACCAGCACCCTGATCTACGCCACCATGGACTCGGGTGAGGTGCCGGAGCTGACCGACGAGAACCGTCGGCAGGCCGCAGAGGATCTGCGCTACTGGAAGGCCTCGGTGGTGGTCCTCGGCGAGCACCCGCGCGAGGCGGTGCTCCGCGACCTGATGGCCAACCTGCTCGGCGCCCCGCCGCAGCGGGTCGACGACGTCTGGCTCTGGGAGGTCTCAGACTGACAGACGGCCAGGGCCCCCGATCCGAGGTGAGGATCGGGGGCCCTGGCCGTTCGGCCGTCAGTCCGGGCCGGCCGTCAGTCCGGCCCGGTCGGGTTCGTCCGGGCCGGCTGTCGTCCGGGTCAGTCGTTCGTCTGGGTCAGCGGACGGACGTCCCAGATCCAGACGTCGAGTTCCTGCCGGGCCGGGCCGACAATCTGCTCGACGGTCTGCTTCAGCGGCTCGACGTTGGGCTGCCCCTCCGGCAGGACCAGGATGGCCGAGTTCCAGTACCGCAGTTCGTCGAGGGAGCGCCGACGCTCCCGGTCGTCGAGCTTGGGCGTACGGCCGGTCCGGGACACCTCCTCCAGGAGCGACCCCATCCCGCTCGGCCGACCGCCGAAGCGGCCCGCATCGCCGGTGTTGGCGTTGCGAGGTGCCAGGAAGTATCCGCCGGGAATCTTGAAGTCGAGGTTGGTGGAGGCGGCCCACCGCATGCCGTGGGTGTTGCCCATGCTGGGGACCGGGATCGGCACCAGGGTCTGCTCCGCGCTGACGTACTCCCGCCAGCGGTCGGAGGTGATGAACTCCGGCACCGGGGGACGCGTGGTCATCTTCAGCGGCATCGGGGCGATCGGGAGCAGCGCCAGGACCAACCCGGAGGCGGCGAGCGTCCGCAGGGTCCTCGGGTCGGCGACCTTGAGCGCCCGGACCCGCTCGGCGGCGATCGCCAGCAGGACGCCGATCACCACTGTCGTGATCATGCCGAACCGGGTGGGCACCACCGCGTCGAGCAGCGGCAGCCGGACCAGCAGCTCCCACGGGCCGGGGATCAGCTCCCGGTCCCACCAGGTGATCCGCTCGCCCAGGGAGAGGATCACGAAGAACAGACCGGTGGCGGCGAGCGCCCGTACGATCATCTCCCGCCGCAGCCAGACGACGATGCCGACGGCGATCAGCGCCAGGCTCCACCCGAAGAAGGCGTTCTCCTCGGAGTAGTTCGGGGCGAGGTTGACGTTGGCCCGCCGGTCCCCGCCCAACGTCGGGGAGCCCTGGGCGACCAGCGCCGCGATGTCGTTGCCGTAGTCCTGCACCGCCGAGCTGAGCCCGTGGTACGCCATCGGACCGGCGAACTGGATGTAGAGCGGGTACGCCAGCAGGGACCCGGCGACCACGCTGCAGGTCAGCACGGCCTTGCCCAGGGGACGCCACGCGGCGCTCCACATCCCCGGTCGCTGGACCACCACTGCGATGAGGAAGATCCCGCAGGCCATCGCGGTGAAGAGCAGGATCTCCTCGTTGATGAAGGCCTGCCAGACCACCAGGAGGCCGAGGATCGCCCCGTCCCGCCAGGGGCGGGTGGTCCGGGTGATCACCAGGACCCGCCAGACGATGAAGGGCAGCAGCCACTGGCTGATGATGTTCGGGTGCCAGCTGGCGTGCGACAGCATCGCCGGGGAGAAGCCGCAGAACCAGCCGCCGACGGCGGCGGCGAGCGGGCTGCGGACCACGTGCCGGGACAGCACGTAGTACCAGGCGAAGGCGGTCCCGGAGAGCGCCAGCGTGATCAGCAGGACGAAGGTCACCGCCGGCCCGAACAGCAGGGTGATCGGCACCATCGGGATCCCGAGCGCGAGGATGGCCGTGTTGGCCATCAGGTTCACGCCGTCGGGGTAGTTGAACTGGTCGGTGTAGAACGGGAACTCCCCGTGCAGCACCACCCGCACCGAGTGGGCGAGGAAGAACTGCACCTGGGCGGGGTCGCTGACGTACAGCGACGCGACCCGACCGGCCGGGTCGACCCAGATCTGACTTGTCACCCAGACGGCGGCGAGCAGGAACACCGCGTACGCGGCCAGATCCCGGCGGCGGCGGTTGTGCCACCAGGGACGTTTGCCGCCGTCGGAGTCCGACCGGTCGGCGGCCCCCCGTTCCGGTACCGCAGCCGGTACGGCCCGACCGTCGACACCGTCACGTTCAGTGATCGGTTCGACGACGGTTCGGGGTTTGGTGTCCAGCGAGGCGGCACGGGTCTCGGCAGGCGTCACAGTCGGCGGAGTCTACCCGAGGGCGAACCCGGCAAAACCTGCCGGTCCAGGTCCATTGTGGCCGGTTGTGGCGTCAGCACACTCACCGTCGGCGATCGACCCGAGGGGGCGCGGGCGCTTGACCGGACATCTCGTACTATGTGGCTTCCGCACACGACCGGCGAGACGATCGGGGGCGTAACAGGTGGCTCAGATCCGCCGATTCGGCATGACGGCCACCCTGCTGACACTGCTGCTAGCCGCCACGGCGTGCGGCCCCGACACCGAACGGTACCGGGCCGACCTGCGAGTCGGATTCGACAGCCTCGACGGCGACCTGGAGGTCTGGCCCGCCCGGGGTTCCCTGGCCGGCGACGGCCCGGCGACCAACCGGATCACCGAGGCCGTCCGCGCCTGGCGGTCCCCCATCGACGACCGGGCCCACCTGCCCACCTCGGGGATCCTCTACTCCGGCGAGGTCGACCAGGGGCGGATCGCCCTGGTCGCCGCCGACGTGCCCGGTGAGTCCGCGTCCTGGCTGCTGCAACTGCGCGCCGACGGCGACCGGTACACCGTCGAGCGGGCCACCGAGTACACCGACCCGGGCTATCTGATCTACGCCGACCTCCTTCCGGTCCACACCGACCAGGGCCGCCGTTACCTGACCTCCGGTCGGGTCGAGCGGGTGCTGGGACCGAACGGCCGCGCCGTCGAGCAGACCGACGGGCTCACCGCGACGGTGAAGATCGCGGACTGCGAGGCCGCGCCGTTGACACTGACCCTGCGGGCCACCGAGTCGCTGCCCCGTGGTCGGGCCGCCGACCGCCTGGTCGACCTCGGTACGGCCACCACCGACCCCCGCTATCCCCTGGTCCGGGACGAGGGTGGAACGGGTCGGCGGGCGCTGACCGGGTTGGACACCTGCGTCCTGGCCGACCGGGAGGGACCCTTCGGCAGCATCCCGCGCCGGATCGGCGACCGGGACGCACCCCGCTCGGTCCCCGCCTCCTGGCCGATGCAGAAGATCAGCGCGCGTTCCCTCGGCGAGGTCTCCCTCGGCGGTGGTGACCGGGGCAAGCTGGAGCAGTTGACCTGGGAGACCGACGCGGGCGCGATGACCGCTGTGGTCTACCGTCCGGCCTCCGACGGCGCCCCGGTGGTCTCCCGCGCCGACCGGGCCAACCCGCTCCAGGCGTACGTCCTGCCGGTGCCGGGTCAGCCGCTGGTCGTACTGACCTGGCGGGACCAGCAGGACAGCACCCTGGCCGTCCCGCCGAACACCCCGCGTCTGGTCGACCGGGCCGGTCTGGTGGTGATCCCGGAGCCGGAGGGCAGGGAGACGTTCAGCCTCGCCGAGCCCGAGCGCACCTACTACCGCTCCGTCGGCGGTCGCTGACCGCACCCACGGGCAGCGCCCCGGGGCGGCTACCGGGCTGCCTCTCCTCCCCCGGACGACCCGGGTGGATCACCCCAGCCCTCCACGGAGGCGAACGACCCGGGTTCCACGGACCCGAACGGACCCCGTGTCGACCACGGGGTCGGCGGCGCTTCCGATGTGCCAGGAAGGCCACCGCCCCCACGATCGACACGGGGTCGGACGGGGTCAGTTCTGCTGGGCGGGGAGCCGGACCGGCTCGTCGGAGCGGGAGTCCAGGCCGGAGATCCAGCCGGTGACGTCGCGGGCCACGTCCTGAGCGGTGAGGCGCAGGTCGGCGAGGATCTGGCTGCGGCTGCCGTGCGGATGCCACTGCGCCGGTACGCCCAGGTCACGCAGGGGCACCCGGACGTCGGCGTCCCGCATCGCCTGGCCCAGGGCGTCGCCGACCCCGCCGACGCGTACCCCGTCCTCGACGGTGACCACGAGCCGGTGCCGGGAGGCCAGGTCGACCAGCTCGGCCGGGACCGGACGGACCCAACGCGGGTCGACCACGGTCACCCCGTACCCCTGCTCGGCGACCCGGGTGGCGACCTCCATGCCCAGCTGGCCGAAGGAGCCCACGGCGACCAGGAGCACGTCGGTACGGGCCGACTCGGCCAACACGTCGACGGTGCCGACCCGGCGGACCGCCGGCAGGTCGGCGGCGACCGCCCCGGTCGGGAAGCGCACGATGGTCGGGCCGTCGTCGACGGCGACCGCCTCGCGCAGCTCCTCCCGGAGGGTGGCGGCGTCCCGGGGAGCGGCGATCCGCAGCCCGGGGACCACCCCGAAGACCGACATGTCCCAGATGCCATAGTGGCTGGGTCCGTCGGGGCCGGTGATCCCGGCCCGGTCCAGGACGAAGGTGACGGGCAGCCCGTGCATCGCCACGTCCAGCAGGACCTGGTCGAAGGCCCGGTTCAGGAAGGTGGCGTAGACAGCCACCACCGGGTGCAGTCCACCGAGGGCCAGCCCGGCCGCCGAGGTGGCGGCGTGCTGCTCGGCGATGCCCACGTCGTAGGTGCGCTCCGGGTACTTGCGGGCCAGCTTCGCGATCCCGGTCGGCTCGGCCATCGCGGCGGTGATCCCCACCACGTCGGGGCGCTCGTCGGCGATCGCGACCAGCTCGTCGGCGAAGACGTGGGTCCACTTCACCGCCGGTGCGGCGGTGACCTTGCCGGTGGCGATGTCGAACGCCCCCGGGCCGTGGAAGCAGTCCGCCTCGTCCTGCTCGGCGGGGCGGTAGCCGTACCCCTTACGGGTGACGGCGTGCACGATCACCGGGCCGCCGAAGCTCTTCGCCGCGCGCAGGGCCGACTCGACGGCGCCCACGTCGTGCCCGTCGACCGGGCCGACGTACTTGATGCCCAGGTCCTCGAACATCGCCTGCGGGGCGACGGCGTCCTTGAGCCCCTTCTTGACGGCGTGCAGGACCTCGTACATCGGACGGCCGACCAGGGGGGTGGAGCCCAGGGCGTCCTTGACGGTGTCCAGGACCTTCTCGTAGCTCGGGTTGAGCCGCAGCGAGGAGAGGTGGTCGGCCAGCCCGCCGATGGTCGGGGCGTACGACCGGCCGTTGTCGTTGACCACGATGACCAGCGGGTTGCGGGCGGCGGCGATGTTGTTCAACGCCTCCCAGCACATGCCCCCGGTCAACGCGCCGTCGCCGACGACCGCCACCACGCTGCGCTGCTCACCCCGCAGGGCGTACGCCTTGGCGAGTCCGTCGGCGTAGGACAGGGCGGTGGAGGCGTGCGAGTTCTCGATGAGGTCGTGTTCGCTCTCCGCCTGGCTCGGGTAGCCGGACAGCCCGCCGCGCTGCCGCAGACTGTCGAACCCGGCCTGCCGCCCCGTGACGATCTTGTGGACGTACGCCTGGTGGCCGGTGTCGAACAGGAGCCGGTCCCGGGGAGAGTCGAAGACCCGGTGCAGGGCGAGGGTCAGCTCCACCACACCCAGGTTGGGGCCGATGTGACCGCCGGTGCGCGACACCTTGGCGACCAGGAAGTCACGGATCTCGGCACTGAGAATGTCCAGGTCCTCGGCGGACATCCGCTTGACGTCCTGCGGACCACGCACGGTGGCCAACAGCCCGCCCTGGTTGGCCGTGCCCTCATCAACACTCATGACCGCAGAGTCTATCGGCCCGGCGACACGGTGCAGTCCGGGTGGAAATCACCCGGACACCACCCTGCGCAGAAGTCCGACGCATTCCACGTGCTGGGTCATCGGAAACAGGTCGAAGCCACGCAGGGCGGTCAGCCGCCAACCGAGCGCCGCGAAGGTCCGGACGTCCCGGGCGAAGGCCGCCGGATCGCAGGCGACGTACGCCACCGCCCGGGGTCCGGCCGCGGCCAGCGCCTCGACCACTGCGGCCCCGGCACCGGTCCGGGGTGGGTCGAGGACCACCAGGTCGACCGGTCCGGTGATCCGACGACGGGCCAGGGCGGTCTCCACCCGGGCGGCGACCACCTCCACGGAGGGCAGGTCCCGCAGGTTCTCCCGGGCGGCGGCCACCCCCTGCTCGGCCGCCTCGACCAGGGTGATCCGGGTGTCCGGGCCGACCCGGGCGGCCAGCGCGGCGGCGAACAGGCCCGCCCCGCCGTAGAGGTCCCATACGGACTCCCCCGGCTGCGGGTCGAGCAGTTCCAGGACGGCGTCGACGAGGGTGTCCGCCGCCGCCGGGTGGACCTGCCAGAAGGCGTCGGCCGGCACCTCCCACCGCCGTCCGGCGGCCTCCTCCCGGACCGTCGTCGGCCCCTGCACCGGGGTCGGGACGCCCTGGGCGACGGTGGCGACGCTGACCTGCCCGTCTGCGGCGGCGACCGTCTCCACCGTCTCGGCCTGCGGCCACCGGGCGTCGCCGAGCACGGGCAGCTGCTGGATCGCCGGGTGTGCGATGAGACACCGCTCGATCGGTACCACCTCGTGGGACCGGTGCTTGAGCAGCCCGGCCCGGTCGGCGGCGTCGACGGCGTAGCGCACCCGGGACCGCCAGCCCAGCGGTCCGCCGGGCAGCGCCTCGACAGCGACTCCCAACCGGTCGATGTCGGCCTCGGTGAGCCCGCCCAGCCGGGTCAGCTGTTCCCGGACCACAGTCGCCTTCCAGGACAGCTGCGCGGCGGGGTCGACGTGCTGGAGGTCGCAGCCCCCGCAGCCGCCCGGCACCGCGTACCGGCAGGGGGCCTCGACCCGGTCGGCGGAGGGCTCCAGGACCGTCACCGCGTCGGCTCGGACGAACGCCTTGTGCACCTCGGTGACCTCGGCGACCACCCGCTCACCGGGGAGGGCGTGCCGGACGAAGACCACCTGCCCGTCCACCCGGGCCACGCAGTGCCCGCCGGGGGCCACCGCGTCCACTGTCAGCTCGATCCGCTGCGCCTCGGTCAACCCCGACCGGTTCGCGTCGTCGGCCGGACGGCTCCGGTCGGCGTGGCGAGGGTCGGGCACGGTCTCAGTCACGCAGTCCTCCGAGGCGTTCGCCGGGCTGGTCGGGGTCGGTCGGTTCGGCCGGGGGAGGCAGGGTGCTGCGGGGGGCCACCCGTGGACCCCGGGGCGGCCCCTGGCTCAGGGCCGCGTCGAGCCGGTCGAGGTTCTTGCCGGCGGTCGAGGCGAGCTGCCAGGGGACGCTTGTCACCATCACCCCGGGCTCGAAGAGCAGCCGCCCCTTGAGTCGCAGGGCGCTCTGGTTGTGCAGCAGGTTCTCCCACCACCGTCCGACAACGTACTCGGGGATGAAGACCGTGACCACGTCGCGCGGCGACTCCCGCCTGGTGGAGGCGACGAAGTTGAGGATCGGCCTGGTGATCTCCCGGTACGGGGAGTCGACGACCGTCAGCGCGACGGGCAGCTCCCGCCGCTCCCACTCCTGCTGGAGCTGTCGGGTGTCGGACTCGTCGACGTTGACCGTGACAGCGGTGAGCGTGTCCGGCCGGGTGGCCCGGGCGTACGCCAACGCCCGCAGGGTGGGCTGGTGGAGCTTGCTCACCAGCACGATGGCGTGGTTGCGGGCGGGAAGGACGGGGCGGCCCTCGTCCGGGGTCAGCTCCACGGCGACCCGGTCGTAGTGCCGCCGGATGCCCACCATCAACGCGTACATCAGGGCCATCGCGGCGATCGCGATCCACGCACCGAGCAGGAACTTGGTCAACAGGACGATGATCAGGACGGTGCCGGTCAGCACCAGACCGAACGCGTTTATCGCCCGGGACCGGATCATCCGTTGGCGGGCCTGCGGGTCCCGTTCGGTCCGCAGGTGCCGGTTCCAGTGCCG
Source organism: Micromonospora sp. NPDC000207 (assembly GCF_040300925.1). Classification (NCBI taxonomy): domain Bacteria; kingdom Bacillati; phylum Actinomycetota; class Actinomycetes; order Micromonosporales; family Micromonosporaceae; genus Micromonospora; species Micromonospora sp. NPDC000207. Next base: position 45,585 of record NZ_JBEPEQ010000021.1, on the reverse strand, counting down.
GATCATGCCGGCCTGGGAGAGGGTGAAGGAGACGAAGACGCCGACGATGTAGAGCTGGATGAGTTTCGTCACCTCGGCCTGGAACCCGACGATCAGCACCACGGCGAAGACCGCCAGGAACAGGATCCCGTTGGAGAAGGCCAGCCGGTCGCCCCGGGTGTGCAGCTGCCGGGGCAGGTAGCGGTCCTGGGCGAGGATCGAGCCGAGGACCGGGAAGCCGTTGAACGCGGTGTTCGCGGCCAGGAAGAGGATCAACGCGGTCACCCCGGCCACCACGTACAGCAGGACCGAACCGGCGCCGAAGACCGTCTCGCCGAGCTGGGTGGTGACCGTCTTCTGGACGTACCCGTCGGGGCCGTCGACGATCTGCAGGGCCGGATTCTCCACGAACTGGAGCCCGGTCAGTCGGGCCAGCCAGATGATCCCGACGAGCATGGTGACCGCCACGGTGCCGAGCAGCAGCAGGGTGGTCGCCGCGTTGCGGCTCTTGGGCTTCCTGAACGCCGGTACGCCGTTGGAGATCGCCTCCACCCCGGTCAGCGCGGCGCAGCCGGAGGAGAAGGTCCGCAGCAGCAGGAAGATCAGGGCGAATCCGGTGACGGTGTGCTCGGCCTGGATCTCCAGGTCGGCGCTGGGGGCACGCAGGTCGTGACCGAGGACGAAGATCCGGATCAGTCCGGTGACGATCATCCCGATGATCACGATCATGAACCCGTAGGTGGGGATCGCGAACAGGTTGCCCGACTCGCGCAGCCCCCGCAGGTTGAGCGCGGTCAGCACGACCACGGCGAGGACCGCGATGAGCACCTTGTGCTCGGCGACGAAGGGCACCACCGAGCCGAGGTTGGCCACCCCGGAGGAGACCGACACGGCGACGGTCAGCACGTAGTCGACGAGCAGGGCGCTGGCCACCCCGAGACCGGCCCGGGGGCCGAGGTTGACGGTGGCCACCTCGTAGTCCCCGCCGCCCGAGGGGTAGGCGTGCACCGTCTGCCGGTAACTGGCCACCACAGTCAGCATGACCACCACGACGGCCAGGGCGATCCACGGAGAGAAGAAGTACGCGGACGCGCCCGCGATGGAGAGCGTCAGCAGGATCTCGTCGGGTGCGTACGCGACGCTGGACAACGCGTCGGAGGCGAAGACGGGCAGCGCCACGCGCTTGGGCAACAGGGTGTGCTGGAGGCGGTCGGACCGGAACGGTCGACCGAGAAGCAGACGCTTCACCAGTGAGGTGGGACGGGCCACGAGCGCCAAGAGTACGACGCGCCATCTGTCGATGGTGGGGGGTGGGGGACGGTGTGATGCAGGCGGAGTACCGTCGGGTCCGCGCCGGCGGCCAGGACGAGACAGGTTCGCAGACGACGCCCATCGGGGTGGCACCTTCTGGAGGACGAGCGTGCATGTCGTGATCATGGGTTGCGGCCGGGTCGGCGCGACCCTCGCCAGGGGCCTGGAGTCCCGAGGGCACACGGTGTCGGTCGTCGACCAGGACGCGGACGCGTTCCGGCGGCTCGGTGAGGACTTCGCCGGCACCACGGTCACCGGGGTCGGCTTCGACGGCGGTGTCCTGCGTCAGGCCGGCATCGAACGCGCCGACGCCTTCGCCGCCGTCTCCAGCGGAGACAATTCCAACATCATCTCGGCCCGGCTGGCCCGCGAGACGTTCGGCGTGTCCCGGGTCGCCGCCCGGATCTACGACCCGCGTCGGGCCCAGGTCTTCGAGCGGCTCGGCATCCCCACCGTGGCCACCGTCCGGTGGACCGCCGAGCAGATGCTGCGCCACCTGGTTCCCGAGGGGACCACCGAGATCTTCCGTGATCCGACCAGCACGGTGTCGATCGTGGAGGTTCCGGTGCACCGGGACTGGGTCGGGCGGACCGTCCGCAGCCTGGAGGGGGCCTGTGGGGCCCGGGTGGCGTACCTGATCCGGTTCGGTATCGGGACCCTGCCCACCGACTCCACGGTGGTGCAGGAGGGCGACCAGGTGTTCATGCTGGTCACCGACGACATCGTCGCGACCGTAACCGGCGTGGCGGCGGCGCCCGAAGGAGGGCACTGAGGATGCGGATCGCCATCGCCGGCGCCGGCAACGTGGGCCGGTCCATCGCCCAGGAGTTGATCGACAACGGTCACCAGGTGATGCTCATCGAGCGGCAGCCCCGGATGCTGCGCCCGGACCGGGTGCCGGGTGCGCAGTGGGTCCTCGCCGACGCCTGTGAGCTGACCAGCCTGGAGGCGGCGGATCTGGCCGACCACGACGTGGTGGTCGCGGCCACCGGGGACGACAAGGCCAACCTGGTCGTCTCCCTGCTGGCCAAGACCGAGTTCGCGGTTCCCCGGGTAGTGGCCCGGGTCAACCGGGCCGAGAACGAGGGGCTCTTCACCGAGCAGTGGGGGGTCGACGTCGCGGTGAGCAAGCCACGGGTGATGGCCGCCCTGGTCGAGGAGGCCGTCACAGTCGGCGACCTGGTCCGACTGATGACCTTCCGGCAGGGTGAGGCGAACCTGGTCGAGATCACCCTGCCTCCGGCCGCGCCGTACGTCGGGCAGCCGCTGCGTGACGTGCCGCTGCCCCGCGACAGCGCGCTGGTGGCCATCGTGCGGGGCAAGCGGGTGCTGGTGCCCACCCCGGACGACCCGATCGAGGTCGGCGACGAACTGGTCTTCGTCTGCACCGCCGAGGTCGAGGACGACGTCCGGGCCGTGATCCTCGGCGCGGACAGCGTGGAACGGACCCGCAGTGGCGGCTGACCGGTCGGCCGCTCAGCCGGTCGGCACCCGCTCCGGTTCCTCCCCGGTGGCCCGCCGGACCGTCCAGACCGTGATCAACAGCAGCAGCACGTACGGCGGATAGCCCAACGCCAACCGCGCCACGCCCAGTGCGGTGTCCTGTTGGGCGAGGTAGAGCCCGGCCTGGACACCCACCTTGGCCAACCAGACCACCCCCCACAGGACGGTCAACCAGGTGAAGGTCCGGACCAGCTTCGGGTCCTGCCGCCACTGCGACTTCCCCCCGGCCACCAGCACCGACCAGATCCAACCCACCAGGGGTTGGCGGACCGCCGCCGAGATCAGCAGGGCGAAACCGTACCCGATGCCGTAGAGGATCCCCGGTAGGTAGAAGTCGCGTTCCTCACCGGTCCGCCAGGCGATGGCGGCCCCGATGGCGACACCGAACAGGCCGTTGACGGCGTGTCGGACCGGCCGACGTTGGGCCAGCCGCAACCCGGCGATGAGCAGCGCCACCGTCACCGAGGCGATCACCGCGGGGCGGAGTTCGCCGAGGATGTTGGCCACGACGAAGACGACCACCGGGATGCTGGACTCGACCAGCCCCCGCCAGCCACCGAGCTGGTCGGCCATCTGCTCGGCCATGCTGGGCAGCGGCTCGTCGTCGCCCGGACCCCCCGGGGCGGCTGACGTCCCGGCCGACGTCGCCGACCCGTCCGCCCGACGTGGGGCCTCCACCGCCGGACCCGCTCCCCGCGCCGGCACCGCCGTCGACAGGTCCTCCACCTCGCCGTGTCCCGCCGTCACCTGATCGGCTCCAGTTCGTAGTACGGGTTGTAGATGACCTTCCGGCCGTCGCGCAACGCCACCCGGCCACGGGCGGTCAGGTGGCGACCCGGTTCGATCCCGACGATGTGGCGGCGGCCCAGCCAGACCAGCGTCACCACGTCACTTCCGTCGTAGAGGTCCGCCTCCAGGGTGGGAAGGTTGGTCCGGGGGGTGTAGACCACCGTCCGCAGCCGCCCCGACACCGAGACCACCTGACCTCGGCGGCACTGACCGGCCGGTACGCCGCCGCACTGGGCGCTCTCCCGGAGCAGCTCCTGCGCCTCGATCTCGGCCTCGGTCGCGGTGAACCGGCGCAGCATCCGCCGCAGCGACACCCGGCTCTCGTCGGTCCTCATGACCTGCGCGTCACCTTCCACCCGAACGACACCCGGTGCCACCCGTCGGGATCCCTCCCGACCGGCTTCCCCGCAGTCGCGCCCGGAGAAGTCCGGGACCGTCCCGCCAGCGTACGCCGTCGGGGCGCGGAGCCGGCCACCTCGTCGCCGCGGAACCCGACCCGGCGAGGTGGCGGCACCACCACGAGACACCACGAACCGCGCCGCCCGCCGGGCGGCGCGGTTCACGAACGGGTCAGGCGTCGGTCTGGTCGCCGTCGGCGGCCGCCTCGCGGGGCAGCCGCAGCGGGAGCGGCTCCCGGACCGGCTTGGCCTCCTGGCCCCGGTCCACCACGAGCCCGTCGAGGCACTCGGTCAGCGGGCCGGACGCCGAGGGGTCGGTGGCGACGGCCCCCTGGTAGACACCCCGCACCATCCAGCGCGGCCCGTCGATCCCGACGAACCGCAGGTCGGTCAGGCCGTCCTGGGTCCGCACCCGGGCCTGCAACTCGATGCCGTGGTCGCCCTGGATCTCCTGCGCGGCGGCCCCGTCGTTGAACAACGACTTGCGGATCTCCTCGCGCACCTCGTCCCAGATGCCCTCGGACCGGGGTGCGGCGAAGACTCCCAGCTGCAGGGCGTTGTCACCGTGGACCAGGACGACCTGCTGCACCACGCCCTGGGGGTCGGCCTGCACCCGGACCTCGACCTCGGGCACCGCCGGGATGTGCAGGCTGCCCAGGTCGAGCCGCTGCACGCCGTCGGGCGCCTCGGAGACGTCGTACGGGCCACGGGCCGGCTCCACGGCGGCCTGGTCACCGCCGTCGAGGCTGTCCAGGACCTCGGTCTGCTCTGCACGGGCCCGCTTACGGGAGAAGATCACTGCGCCCACCCTCCGCTGTTCGCACTCACCCTGCCACCTCTTCCGTCCGTCCGCCCGCCCGGTCCGCCTCCACGGGTCCGACGAGCCCGGCGTGTCCGCCTGTCGAACCGTGCCCACCGGTGCCCCGTCGGGTGGCGGACAGCTCCGACACCGGTCGGAACTCCGCCCGCGCCACCCGCTGCACGAGGAGCTGCGCGATCCGGTCGCCTCGGGAGATCTTCGCCGGTCGCTCACGATCGTGATTGATCAGGCTGACCATGATCTCACCTCGGTAGCCGGCGTCGACCGTACCGGGTGCGTTGAGCACGGTCACGCCGAGCCGGGCGGCGAGTCCGGAACGGGGATGGACCAGACCCACGTACCCCTCGGGCAGCTCGATCGCCACGCCGGTGGGCACCAGGGCACGGTCGCCCGGGGGCAGCTCCACGTCCACCGCAGCCACCAGGTCCGCCCCGGCGTCCCCGGGGTGTGCGTACGTCGGCAACGGCAGCTGGTCGTCGAGCTGACGCACCGGCACGGGTACGACGTCGGTCACACGGTCCTCCTCTTCCGTCCGCTCACGGGGTGTCCCTGCCATCCTGCCCGGTCGGTACGCCGGAGTGCGCCGTACCCTCGGACTGTGAGTGTGTCGCCATCCTCGTCGTCGACGGCCCGCCCCACGACGGCGCCCCCCGGGTACACCGAACGCATGACCCTGCCCTGGTGGCTGTGGCTGGCCGGACTGTCCGCCGCCGCCCTGCTCGCGGCCGAGGTCTGGATGGGCGCCCCCGGAGTACGCGCCTGGCTGCCCTTCGCCGTGCTGGTGCCCGGCGCGGTCGGGGGGCTCTGGTGGCTCGGCCGGATCCGGGTACGGGTCCACGACGGCGAACTCCTCGTCGACGACGCCCGGCTGCCGGTCCGCTTCGTCGCCGACGTCGTGCCGCTTGACGTGGCGGGTCGGCGGGAGGCGCTCGGGGTCGGGGCGGACCCCCTCGCCTTCGTGGTGCAGCGGCCCTGGATCGGCCCGGCCGTCCAGGTCGTGCTCGACGACCCGGACGACCCCACCCCGTTCTGGGTGGTGAGCACCCGCCGCCCGGTCGAGCTGGCCGAGGCGATCCTGGCCGCCCGCGACGCCGACTGACGGTCCGCCGGAGTCAGGGCGTGATGCGCGGCCCGATGGTGGGCGGCAGGGTCGGCAGCTGCCGTCGCTGCTCGCGCAGGTCGGCGCTGAGCTGCTCGCCCAGGGAGCGGGTGGCCCGCCGGTTCAGGTAGCTGGCCACCGCCGCACCGGTGAGGAACGGCCCGAGGGCGGTGAGGTTGCGGCCGAAACGCTTGAGCAGCGTGTGCTGGAGTTCCTTGCGGGCCGCAGTGCCGAGCACCGCGCCCACCCCCACGCCGGGCATCATCGGGTTGACCCCCCGCTGCCCGGCCCACGCCTGGATCAACGCCACGGTCTTCTGCGTGCCGCCGGTCGGCAGTGGAACGCCGTACACCTCGTGCAGCTCACCGGCGAGTTTCAGCTCGATCGAGACCACCGCCACCGTCTCGGCGGCCAGCAGGACGGGGGCGGAGAGCAGGGTCGGGGTGACGGTCCACTGGACCGCCGCGACGCCGCCCCCGGCGGCACCGACGCCGGCCGTGGCACGGGACGCGTTACGGACCAGCCGCTCGGCCAGCTGGTCGCCGTCGAGGCCGGGGTAGTGCCGGCGCAGGGTGGCCAGGTCCCGGATCGGGATGTGCGGAGCCACCTCGGCCACCGTCTCGGTCATCCACCTGAGGGCGGCCCGTGGTTTGAACAGGTCGGAGAGCCGCCCCCGACTGCGGCTCTGCCCGACGAGTCGGGACAGCAGTTGCCGACGCTTGGCCGGCTCCAGGTCGTCGGCGGTCAGTGCGGCGACGGTCTCACCCAGCTCGTGCGGCTCGGGCTGCCCCGTCGCGGGTCCGTTGCCTGGCTCACTCACTGTCCGACCTCCCGCGTGACGTCTGCGACGGGGGACATCCCCCACTGCGAGTCAAGCAGGTACCGGCCACCGGCGCACGGCAGCTCCGGCGGCGACCCGTTCAGAAGGCCGCCGCCGGCACACGGGCACCCGGCGAACCCGGCACCCGTGGGGCGGTCATACGCACTCGCGGCAGATCAACTCACCGTTCCGCTCGACCGCGAGCTGACTGCGGTGATGCACGAGGAAACAGCGAGCACAACGGAACTCGTCCTGCTGCATCGGTAGCACCTTGACGGTGAGTTCCTCGTCCGCGAGATCGGCGCCGGGCAGCTCGAAACTCTCGGCCACCTCGGCCTCGTCGACGTCCACGGCGCCGGACTGTGAGTCGACCCGCCGGGCCTTGAGTTCCTCGAGGCTGTCCTCGCCGAGGTCGACCTCGTCGCGACGCGGGGCGTCGTAGTCGGTGGCCATCGGTTTCACTCTCCCATTTCGATGATGTCGCTTCCGGTTGTAACGCCGGACGACGCTGTTTCGGTTCCGCTGGCCGGCCACCGTCACGTGTCGGTCACCCGACTCGACGACGGTCGCGCCCGGGCCGCCGAGGAACTTCCCCCAGCGAGCGCGGTACCTTACCCCCCTCGTGGGCGAGGCATGTATACCGCCCTCGTGGCAGAGATGTACGCCCCAGGCCGAGAAGTTGTTCCCAATGTGACTCAGGCGACACGAAGATAGGGGTAGTAGTACCCGGTTCCGAGGTGGCGCGCCGTCATGTCCGACTGTTTCCACGCGACGGTCGGACAACCGCTAACCTCAGCGGCGTACTCGGCGGCCGGCGGACCGACACGCCGCCGATGTCGCTGCCACCCACCATGTCCAGGGAGCGCCCGGATGAGCTTTGCGCGAGTGCGAGCACTCGTCGTCGTCGGCCTGTTGGCGGTCTTCGCCCTGGTCTTCGTGGCGGTCGCGGTGGTCCGCGACACCCAGCGCAACGCCGGCGCCAGCGGGGGCTGCCCGGAGGGTTGGCCGCTGGCCGACGTGACCCTCCGGGAGCCGAAAGACGTCAAGATCAATGTGTTGAACGCCACCGACGAGGCCGGCCGGGCCCGGACCACCGCCGACGACTTCGGCAACCGCAAGTTCCAGGTGAAGAAGGTCGCCAACGAGAAGAAGGCCGTCGACGAGGTCGCCGTCCTGCGGTACGGACCCGAGGGCGTCGGCTCGGCCCACCTGCTGCGGGCGTACTTCCTCAACAACGCGGAGCTGGCCTTCGACCCGGAGCGCGAGGAGGACACCGTCGACGTGGTCCTCGGCACCGGTTTCCAGCAGCTGGCCACCACCACGGAGGTCAACCAGTCCCTCGGTGACCTGGGTTCCCCCGTCGCACCGCAGGGCACCTGCCCGATGCCGGTCGGCAAGTAGCCGCGTCGACGCCCCCGGCGGTCCTCAGGGGCCGCCGGAGGCGTCCAGGTCGGCCAGGCGGTCGTGCAGGGGCTCGAAGAGCGCCGGCGGCACGGCCAGGAGCAGGTCCGGCCCGGGTGGCAGTCCCCGCAGCCCGGTCACCCGCAGCCCCGCCTCGGCGGCGACCAGCCCACCGGCGGCGATGTCCCAGGGGGCCAGCCCCTTCTCGAAGTACGCGTCGAGGCGTCCCTCGGCGGCCAGGCACATGTCCAGCGACGCCGCCCCCATCCGACGGATGTCGCGGACGTGCGGGATCAGTTCGGCGACCACCCGGGCCTGGTGCGACCGGCGGGCCGGGTCGTAGCCGAACCCGGTGGCGACCAGCGCCTGACCCAGGTCCGTCTGGGTGGAGCAGTGCAGCCGCACCCCGTCCCGGTACGCGCCGCCCCCGGCGGTGGCGGTCCACTCGTCACCGGTGACCACGTTGCGGACCACCCCCGCGACCACCTCGCCGTCGACCTCGGCGGCCAGCGACACCGCGCAGTACGGCAGCCCGTACAGGTAGTTGACGGTCCCGTCGATCGGATCGATGATCCACCGCACCCCGCCGGGTCCGGCAGTGGGGGTGTCGCCCGCGCCGTACTCCTCGCCGAGCACGGCGTCGGTGGGGCGCAGCCGGCGCAGCGCGTCGACCACCTGGCGCTCCACCGCCCGGTCGGCGGCGGTGACCACGTCGGTGTCGGTGCTCTTGGTGGCCACCGTCGACACCCCGTCGACGCGCATCCGGTGTGCGGTCTCGGCGGCCTTCCGGGCCACCTCGACAGCGATGTCCAGCAACTGCCGTGACGACGGCGGCAAAGGCATCTTCGTCCCCTTCCTGCACGACTGGGACGTTCCGTCGTCGCGCGCGTATCATCCTTACAAAGTCCACATCTGGGCCCAATCGGTGGTCCCAACCGCCGACGACGCCGTGCGGCGCAGGATGATCGCCGCAGACGGCGTTACAATTCATCCCTGCCCACGCGCCACGGACCGCCAACGACCGGCCGGCCCGGGACACGGGGGTTCCTCAACCACATCGTTTAGCGCGGGGCTCCATCCTGTGCCAGACGACCCGGCCGTGCTCGCTCTTCGCCTCCGGAAGGTCATTCGTGACAGAACCCCGCCACATCGGTGCCGACGTACGCTCGCTCACCGACACGCTGATCGCGCATGCGCAGACCGCCGGCGGCCAGTTGACCTCGGCTCAGCTCGCGCGCACTGTCGAGGCCGCTGAGGTGACTCCGACCCAGGCCAAGAAGATTCTGCGGGCTCTCTCCGAAGCGGGAGTGACAGTGGTCGTGGACGGCTCCGCCAGCACCCGACGTCGGGTCGCGGCGGCCCGGTCGGCCACCCCGGCGTCCCGGGCCACCACCGCCAAGACCACCCGCAAGGCCGCCGCGCCCGCCCCCAAGCAGGCCGCCGGTGGCGAGGAGGCCCCGGCTCCGGCTCCCCGGAAGGCGGCCGGTCGCAAGACCGCCACCACCACCGGCGAGGTCGCCGCCAAGGCCGCCGGCCCGGCCCGGGCCACCAAGTCCCGGGCCACCAAGGCGACGGTGGCCGCCGCGACCGGCAAGCCCACCAAGGCCGCAGGTAAGGCCAAGGGTGAGGGGGCCGAGGGTGAAATCGACCCGGAGGAGCTCGCCGCCGAGATCGAGGACGTGGTGGTCGAGGAGCCGGCCGAGCTGACCCGGGCCGCCGAGGCCGACGCGGCCCGCTCGGCACGGGACAACGACTTCGAGTGGGACGACGAGGAGTCCGAGGCGCTCAAGCAGGCCCGGCGGGACGCCGAGCTGACCGCCTCCGCCGACTCGGTCCGGGCGTACCTCAAGCAGATCGGCAAGGTTCCGCTGCTCAACGCCGAGCAGGAGGTGGAGCTCGCCAAGCGGATCGAGGCGGGCCTCTACGCCGCCGAGCGGCTGCGCGCGGCCGACGAGGGCGAGGAGAAGCTCGTCCGGGACATGCAGCGGGATCTGCTCTGGATCTCCCGCGACGGTGAGCGGGCCAAGAACCACCTGCTGGAGGCCAACCTCCGGCTGGTGGTCTCGCTGGCCAAGCGGTACACCGGCCGTGGCATGGCCTTCCTCGACCTGATCCAGGAGGGCAACCTCGGCCTCATCCGGGCGGTCGAGAAGTTCGACTACACCAAGGGCTACAAGTTCTCCACCTACGCCACCTGGTGGATCCGGCAGGCCATCACCCGGGCCATGGCCGACCAGGCCCGCACCATCCGCATCCCGGTGCACATGGTCGAGGTGATCAACAAGCTCGGCCGTATCCAGCGCGAGCTGCTTCAGGATCTGGGCCGCGAGCCCACCCCGGAGGAGCTGGCCAAGGAGATGGACATCACACCGGAGAAGGTGCTGGAGATCCAGCAGTACGCCCGGGAGCCCATCTCGCTGGACCAGACCATCGGCGACGAGGGCGACAGCCAGCTCGGTGACTTCATCGAGGACTCCGAGGCGGTGGTCGCCGTCGACGCGGTCTCCTTCTCGCTGCTACAGGACCAGTTGCAGCAGGTCCTGCAGACGCTCTCCGAGCGGGAGGCCGGCGTGGTCAGGCTCCGGTTCGGGCTGACCGACGGGCAACCGCGTACCCTGGACGAGATCGGCCAGGTGTACGGGGTGACCCGGGAACGGATCCGGCAGATCGAGTCAAAGACCATGTCCAAACTGCGCCACCCGTCCCGTTCCCAGGTCCTGCGGGATTACCTGGACTGACCCTGCCGCGTCAACCGAGGGTGTCGTTTTGGTCGCCACGCGTACAACGCCGAATGGTGATGGGGCGGTTGTACGTTCGTGATCGTTGACGTGGCACCCTTGGTGCACGGCACACTGTGTCTGCCATGTGTGACCTCGGTCCCCCGGGGGCACACAGGGAAGGCATCATCCCACCCGGGTGTTGCACGATTGGTGAGCAACGACCGAAGAGTTTGTTCATCGGTGACGACCAGAGGAGGAAGGCGATGAACCCGACCCTCACGCCGCCGCCCGAGACGGTGAGCCCCCCGGCCGCCGATGAACGGTGCGACCGCTGCAATGCTGCCGGCAAGCTCCGGATCACTCTGGCAGGTGGAAGCGAGTTGGTGTTCTGTGGACACCACGCCAACAAGTACGCCGAGGATCTAGTCAAGATCACCGTTCGGTACTCGGCAGATCCCGAGTTCAGCTGGCGGGGTGCCGACCTGATCTCGAACTGACCCCCCGAAACCCGACATAGCCGACCGGAGGCGTCCCATGGACGCCTCCGGTCGGCTTTCGGGTATCCAGGGCGGGCGGGCCCATCGGGGCAGGACCACGTCGAGGTGCGACACCGCCCCCACACCGACGTGACCAAGGCTGCGTCACGGGCAGGACGGCGTCACGGGGTGGGGCGTACCGGGGGTGGGGCCGGGCGGGTCAGAGGGACTGCACGGTGGCGATCCGCTCCTCCAACTGCTCGATCGTCGCCTGGGCGCTGGGTGGTCCGCCGCAGCGCCGGCGCAGCTCCGCGTGGATCTTGCCGTGGGGCAGACCCGTGCGGTGGTGTCGAGCGGCCACCAGAGCGTTCAGTTGGCGCCGGAGGGCCACCCGACGCTGGGCGGCACTCATCGGTACGGCAGGGGCCGCCGAGGCCGCAGGGGCCGGCTCAGCGGGCTGCCCGGCGGTACGGCGACGCTGTGCGGCGACCTGATCGGCCTGCCGCTTGCTGAGCAGCAGGGTGACCTGGTCCGAGGTGAGCAGACCGGGGAGGCCCAGATACTCCTCCTCCTCGGGGGTGCCGGCCTGGGCGGCGGTACCGAAGGACGCCCCGTCGAAGATCACCTGGTCGAGTTCGGCGGTGGCGGAGAGCGCGGCGTACCGCTTCTCCAGTTCGCCGCTGGCCTGTTCGTCACGCTGGGCGCGCTCCAGCAGGTCGTCGTCGAAGCCCTCGCGGTCCTTCGGCTTGCCCAGCACGTGGTCCCGGGAGGCCTCCATCTGGCTGGCCAGGTCGAGCAGGTGCGGCACGCTGGGCAGGAAGACCGAGGCGCTCTCCCCCGGCTGCCGGGCGCGCACGAACCGCCCGATCGCCTGGGCGAAGTAGAGCGGGGTGCTGGCGCTCGTCGCGTAGACACCGACGGCGAGACGGGGGATGTCGACCCCCTCGGAGACCATCCGCACCGCCACCATCCAGCGCTGCTCGGAGGTGGCGAAGGTGGCGATCCGGGCCGAGGCCCCGTCGTCGTCGGAGAGGACCACCACGGCCCGCTCGCCGGTCACCTGCTCCAACAGCCTGGCGTACGAGCGGGCGGCCTGCTGGTCGCTGGCGATGACCAGACCGCCGGCGTCCCCCATCCCCGCATTGCGCAGCACGGTCAGTCGGGCGTCGGCGGCCCGCAACACCTGCGGCATCCAGTCCCCGGCCGGGTCCAGGGCGGTCCGCCACGCCTGGGCGATGAGGTCCTGCGTCATCGGCTCACCGAGGCGGGCCGAGAGTTCGTCGCCGGCGTTGGTCCGCCACCGGGTCTCCCCGGAGTACGCCAGGAACAGCACCGGCCGGACCACCCCGTCGCGGAGCGCGTCGGCGTACCCGTAGGTGGCGTCGGCGCGGGAGCGCAGGAGGCCGTCGCCGCCGCGTTCGTACTCGACGAAGGGGATCGGGTTGTCGTCGGAGCGGAACGGCGTCCCGGTGAGCATCAGGCGGCGTACGGCGGGCTCGAACGCGGCCTTGACCCCGTCCCCCCAGGACTTGGAGTCCCCGGCGTGGTGGATCTCGTCGAGGACGACGAGGGTCCGTCGGGTCATGGTGCGCCGGCGGTGGACCTGCGGGGCCATGCCGACCTGGGCGTAGGTGACCACCGCCCCGTGGAAGTCGGCCGAGGAGTGCAGGTCCGCGTTGCGGAAGGCGGCGTCGAGCTGGATGCCGACCCGGGCCGCCGCGAGCGCCCACTGGGTCTTGAGGTGCTCGGTGGGGGCGACCACTGTGACCGCGTCGACGGTGCCGTCGGCGAGGAGTTCGGCGGCGATCCGCAGGGCGAAGGTGGTCTTGCCGGCGCCGGGGGTGGCGACGGCGGTGAAGTCCTCGGACCGGCCCCGCAGGTACGTGAAGAGCGCCTTGCGCTGCCAGGCACGCAGCGCCGGGAACGTCTCGATCGCCGGCAACCGGGCAGCCACGTGCACGCTCCTTCCGACCGCGTCCGGCGGCCACGGGTGCCACCGCCCATGAAAAGACCCTCGCGCATCGGGTGCCGCGAAGGCCGACTCAGCATAACCAGCGCCCGTCTCGGCGCCCACGCGCCGCCACGCCGCCGGTCGAGACCGACCGGGCGGCAGCGTCGAGGCCGAGGAGGGGGACCCGCCGGGCGGGGGCCGCCAGGGGTCGCCGTGGGGGTGCCACCGGCGGACGGACGGCCACCGGTGGAGGGTGGTGGAGGTGGTCACCACGGAAGGGATCAGGTGGGCGGCCGCGACGGGCCGCCCCGCGCTACTCGCCCCAGGAGTCGTAGATCTCCTTGCACTTCGGGCAGACCGGCGAGCCGGGCTTGGCCGACTTCGTCACCGGGAAGGTCTCGCCGCAGAGTGCGATGACGAAGGTGCCCATGACGGCACTCTCGGCAATCTTCTCTTTGCGGACGTAGTGGAACATTTCGGGGCCGGTATCGGCGTCCTTCTGCTCCGGACGCTCAAGGATCTGAGTGCTCATGATGACACCTCCAACTTTCCAGTTTTGCAGGTCACTCCGGCCCGGTCCACCGTGGGCGGCCCGGGTGCGGCCCGTAACGTACCTAAAATGACCGACTTTCACATCCGATTCGGGGCCGAGGTGGCCGAGGCGCTACGGACCGGGCGACCGGTGGTCGCCCTGGAGAGCACCATCGTCTCCCACGGCCTCCCCCGACCGCAGAACCTGACGGTCGCCCGGCAGATCGAGCAGGCCGTACGGGAGGCCGGCGCGGTGCCGGCGACGATCGGTCTGATCGGCGGGGAGCTGGTCGCCGGACTCGACGACGACCAGTTGACCCGGCTCGCCACCGCCGACGGTGTGGCCAAACTCTCCGTACGCGACCTGGCGGTGGCGGCGGCGACCGGCGCGGACGGCGCCACCACGGTCGCCGCGACCAGCGCGGTGGCCGCAGCCGCCGGGATCGGGGTGTTCGCCACCGGAGGGCTCGGCGGTGTGCACCGGGAGGCGGCCCAGACCTTCGACGAGTCGGCCGACCTGATCACCCTGGCCCGGACCCCGATCACGGTGGTCTGCGCCGGTGTGAAGTCGATCCTCGACGTCGGCGCGACGCTGGAACGGTTGGAGACCCTCGGAGTCGGCGTCGTCGGCTACCGGACCCGCCGGTTCCCCGGCTTCTTCGTCACCGACGGCGGGTTCGACCTCGACTGGTCGGTGGAGTCCCCGACGCAGGTGGCCGACGTGATCGCCGCCCGCGACGGACAGGGGGTGCACCACGGCGGGTTGCTCGTGGCGAACCCGCTGCCCACCGAGGAGCAGCTCGACCCGGACCTGCACGACCGGACCCTCGCCGACGGTCTGGCGATGCTGGCCCGGGACGGGATCACCGGCAAGGCCGTCACCCCGTTCCTGCTGTCCCACTTCCACTCCGCCACCGAGGGGGCCAGCCTGGCGGTGAACATCCGGATCATCCTGCGCAACGCCGACCTCGCCGCCCGGATCGCGGTCGCCGCCGCAGCCCGCCGTACCCCCTCGGCGGCGTGACCGGTCCCGGACGGGTCCTGGTCGTCGGGGACGTCGTCACCGACGTGGTCGCGGTGCTGGCCGGGCCGGTGGCACCCGGCTCGGACACCCCGGCGGCGATCCGGGTCACCGGGGGTGGTCAGGCCGCCAACACCGCCGCCTGGCTGGCCGGCCGGGGTCGCCCGGTGACCCTGGTCGGCGCGGTGGGCGACGACGACGCCGGCCGGGAACGCGTTGCCGAGCTCGCCCGGGGCGGGGTGGACTGTGCCCTGGCCGAGCAGGAGGGGACCGCCACCGGCACTGTGATCGTGCTGGCCGCCGAGGGCGAACGCACCATGATCACCGAGCGGGGGGCGAACCTCCGACTCACCCCGGAGCACGTGCAGACGGTGATCACGTCCGCCGCCGACGCCTGCCACCTGCACCTGTCCGGGTATCCCCTGCTGGACGAGGGGTCCCGTCCGGCCGGGCTGCGGGCGCTGGCGACGGCCCGGGGCCGGGGACTGACGATCAGCGTCGACGCGGCCTCCGCCGCCCCGCTGCGGCAGGTCGGGCCGACGGCCTTCCTGGACTGGGTACGCGACGTCGACCTGCTGCTTGTCAACGCGGACGAGGCGGCAGTGCTCGCGGGAACCGGGGAGCCCGCCCGGCAGGCCCGGTTCCTGGTCGAGCGGGTCCGTCGGGTGGTGCTGAAACGGGGCGGTTCGGGCGCCCTCTGGGTCGACCGGGAGCAGACGGTGGAGGTGGCTCCCGCCCGCCTGGTCCCCGTTGTGGACGCCACCGGGGCCGGGGACGCCTTCGCCGCCGGACTCCTCGCCGCCTGGCTGGACGGGGCGGCACCGGCGACTGCGCTTCGACACGCCGGTGAGTTGGGTGCGGCGGCGGTGACGACGGCGGGTGCCCGTCCGCCGCAGGTCAGTCCTCCGCGTCGATGATCTTGTGAGGGTGCTCCGCAGCGGTGATGACAGGCTGCGGGGTCTCCTCCCGTTGGCGCGCCCGGAACCGGTTGACCAGCCGGTGTTCCTCCTTGGGCGGCCGGTCGTTCGCGATCAGGACGGCCAGCCAGGGCAGCAGCACCATGCCGACGGCGCAGAGCGACAACCAGAGCCAGAGCAGGGGCACCCCGACCATGACCAGGACCGCGCCGATCACCACGCAGGCCACCCGGAACAGCATCATCACCAGGTACTGCTTCTGCCGACTGGTGAGCTGGTCGTCCTGACTGCGTGGGGCGTCGGTGATCAGGATCGGCTCGTACGCCTGACGCTTCACCACTGGCCTCCTCGACTCCGAACTCACCCATTGTGACACCGCGACCAGGTCTGGGGCCCCACCCGCCTGGTGCCCACCGTCACGCCGTCGCGGCAAAGGGGTGGTTGAACCGGAGGTAGACCCGCCCCGTAGAGCCGGTTCCCGGTCCGCAAGGCCGTGGCGGGGTCTCTGGACGGGGGAGGCAGCAGTGTCGCCGACCCCGACCCGAGCCCGATCGACTCGGCCTCTCCGCCACTGTCCGGACCGGGCCCAGCCGTACCCGACAGCGCCAGAGCGCCTGGCGAACCCCTTCGAAAGGACGGACACCGATGCCACCCAACCCGGACGGACACCTGGCCGGCGAGGCTACGGCACCCCGGCTCACACCGGACGCCGGCCGTTTCACCGACCACCTCACCGACGAGAATCGCCGGCTACTCGCCGGGCTCCCCCCGGAACGGCAGCAACAGATCATCGAATCTACAGCCGCCAACTTCGGTTATCTGCAGGTCGTCGAGGACGAGCTCAGCCGGCACGAACGGATTCGGTCGACGGCCATGGGTCAGGCCGACCAGGGGCAGGCCTACTGGTACGGGAACCACCTCGACGGCACCCACAACGACCTACTGGTCTACTTCGCCGACCCGCAGAACGGGCAGCAGCAGAGCTACGCCGGCAAGGGACACGGCACCCTGTCGCAGCAGGAGACCCTCTTCATCGCCGGCCAGATCAACGAGGGAAGGCACGCCAGCGAGGAAGCGATGGAGCGTCTCAAGTCACGCTTCGTCGATCTCTGGACCAACGTGAACGACCGGGTGACAACAGCTCTCGACGGCGTGAGGTCGCCCGCGCCGGCCAGTCCGGAGAGCCGGCTGATGGCTGCACAGCTGACCCCGGAGAACCAGCGACTCTTCCACCAGTTGCCTCCCGAGGCGGGTGACCAGCTCGCCCGCCGGGAGATCCACCGGATCCACGGCCTGCTGAGGTCGACGATCGACCTCAATCACCAGAACCGGATCCGGGACACGGTCCTCGATCAGGTTCCGCAGGAGAAAGCCGAATTCCACACCGACCCGGACACCGGGATCGTCGACACGGACATGCTGGTGTACACCCCCCCGAAGACCAGCAACACTTACACCTATTCGGCAGACCGGAGAGAACCTGACCCTCGGAGGCAGCCGACCATCGTGGCCGAGACGACGGCCGCAGGTCGACATGCCACCGCCTACCAGGTAAATCGGTTGAAGAACGACCAGGACAGCGCCCGGTGGGAACTCAACCAGGCCGTACGTGCCGACCTGGCAGCCCGACCACCGGCGGCGGACACGATCGCGACCACCTTCACCGCCCAGCAGGCGCAGGCGCGGTCGCTGTACTACCCCCCACCCTCCGGTCCGATCCCGAACGGCACCCGGCCACTCGCGCCTGGTGCACCGCAGCACGTCGCCGCCTCCACCGCACAGCCGCTGCGCGACGGCGCACCCGGTCCCGGGAACTCAGCCCGGCGGTAGCCCCCACCGCGCCCTCCGGTAGGCGACCCCACAGTGGGGGCGACGAGGAGACCGGCGGCTCACCCTCTGGCAGCCTTGGCCTCCGCCTTCGCCTGCTTCTTGTATTCGCGGACCTGGCGCAGCGACTCGCCGTCGACGATGTCGGCCACCGACCGGTACGCGTCCGGGTCCCCGTAGCCACCGGCCGCCTCCCGCCAACCCGGTGGGGTGACGCCGTACCGCTTGCCGAGCAGGGCGAGGAAGATCTGCGCCTTCTGCCTGCCGAAGCCGGGCAGGTCGGCGATGCGGGCCAGCAGTTCCCGCCCGTCGGTGACGCCGGTCCAGAGCCCGGCCGGGTCACCGTCGTACCGGTCGACGAGCACCCGACACACCTCCTGCACCCGGGTGGCCATCGCCTTGGGGAACCGGTGCAGGGCAGGCGGGGTGGCGAAGACGGTGATCAGCGCCTCGGGGTCGTGTTCGGCCAGCTCCCGGGCGTCTGGCTCGTGACCGAGCCGCTGGGTCAGCACGTACGGCGAGGTGAACGCCTTCTCGAGCGGGATCTGCTGGTCCAGGGTCATCCCGACCAGGAGGGCCAGCGGATCCCGGTTCAGCAGATCGTTGGCGGCCGGGTCGATCGGGAGGGAGAGAGCCATGCCCTGATCATGCCGTACCCGACAGGTACACCGGCGGACCTGCGCCGACCAGCGGGGTGATCCGGGGTGAACCGAGGGCGCGCGCTGTGAGATTCCCGGTAGTGGTCGGGTCGAACTGGGTCGGGTCGACCGCCGTAGACCGGGCATGCCCGCGCCACCACCGGCTTGGAGTGGACCGGGCATGCCTGCGGACCCACCGGAAAGGATCACCCGACCATGACCGTCCCTCTCACACCGAAGCAGCACCTCGAAGATTTGAACAGGTTCCTCGACCGGGACACCATGACAGGATTTCAGCGGAGCCTCTCCGAGCCGGCACGGCGGGACCTACCGGAACCCCGACCACGTCGTGATGCTCGCGAAGGACCTGGACCCGGTGGGCAGCTACCTGGAGAACGGGGCGAAGCCCGCGACATCCGCAGAGTCGCACCTCGTCGACCTGGCCGCTGCCCGCGGGTTGAGCACCAGCCAGGCGGACGTCCAGGCCACCCGAAAACTGGTGATGGCGAGCACCGAGGCCCTGAACACGGCCGTCACCGAGCGCGTCGCGAGCCTGCTCCAGGCGAAGGCCGCAGCGCTGCCGACGGGTGGGCGGGCCATGGCGCCCGCGACGGCGGCGGCGATGCACCTCGGATCGGGATCGGGCGGGCCCCTGGCCCGCCCGCCCAAACGGTCGGCCACCGACGTGCCGACGACCACCCGGGCGGCCGACGCGAAGCGCCAGCGCACCCTGTGACGGCCGGGATCGGGCACCCCGACGAACCGGCGACGTGACCTCCGCCCCACATGCGGGCTGGTCAAGTTGAGGTTAGGCTGTGCTAACTTCTAGCACCGTCCGCCGGGTTCACATCTCCCGGGAGCAGGCAGAAGGGGTTCCGCACCGTGTCCATCAACCTCCGCAGATCCACTGCGGCCATGCTCGCCCTCGGAGTGCTCTCGGCAGGTCTGGTCGCCTGCGGCTCCGGTGACGAGTCCACCGAAGCCGGATCCGGCGACGCCGGCGACAAGCAGATCACCGTCTACAGCGGACGCAACGAGCAGTTGATCAAGCCCCTGCTGGAGAAGTTCACCCAGCAGACCGGGATCACCGTCAACGCCCGCTACGCCAACACCGCGCAGCTCGCCGCCCAGCTGGTGGAGGAGGGTGACCGCTCCCCCGCCGACGTGTTCCTGGCCCAGGACGCCGGTGCCCTCGGCACCGTCTCCAAGCAGGAGATGTTCACCACCCTCCCGGCAGCCACCACCGACAAGGTGCCCACCACCTACCGGGCCGGCAACGGGCACTGGGTCGGGGTCAGCGCCCGGGCCCGGGTCCTGGTCTACCACGCCGACCAGGTGACCGAGGCGGAGCTGCCGAAGTCGGTGTTCGACCTGACCGACCCGGCGTGGAAGGGCAAGGTCGGCCTCGCCCCGACCAACGCCTCCTTCCAGGCGTTCGTCACCGCGATCACCGTGCAGCACGGTGAGGCCCGGGCCAAGGAGTTCCTGGCCGGGATGAAGGCCAACGACCCGCAGATCCGCGACGGCAACGGCAAGATCCTGGAGGACGTCCTCGCCGGCACCATCCCGGTCGGCCTGGTCAACCACTACTACCTCGGCGAGATCGCCAAGGAGCAGGGGACCACGATCGACGGGCTCAAGGCCAAGCTGCACTACTTCCCCGGTGGCGACACCGGTGGCCTGGTCAACGTCGCCGGGGTGGGCGTGCTGAAGCGGGCCGCAGACAACCCGAACGCCCAGGCCTTCGTCGACTACCTGCTCGGTTCCGAGGCGCAGACCTACTTCGCCGAACAGACCTTCGAGTACCCGGTCGTCGAGGGCGTCACCGGACCGGCCGGGGTGCCGACCCTGGCCGACCTCCAGGTGCCCCAGATCGACCTGAACGACCTGGACAAGCTGGACTCCACGGTGGCACTGATCAAGGAATCGGGGCTCGTGCCCTGACCACCCCGACGCACGCCCGACCAGGGCCGGACCGCAGACGCGGCCCGGCCCTGTCCGGCGTACCGGCGGGGGTCCGGCGGCTGGCTCCCCGGCCGGCGCTGCTCGCGGCCTCGACCGCGGCGGTCGCCGTGGCCACCATCCCCCTGACCTACCTCGGGGTACGCACCGTCGAGGCCGGACTGGACCGGATCGTGGCGGAGGTGTGGACGGTACGGGTCGCCTCGCTGGCCCTGCGCAGCCTCGGACTGGCCGCCGTGGTGACCACCGCCTGTGTGCTGCTCGGTGTCGGTTCGGCGTACCTGGTCACCCGGACGGACCTGCCCGCCCGGCGGGCGTTCGCGGTGCTCGCCGCGCTTCCGCTGGCCGTGCCGACCTACATCGCCGCCTTCTCCTGGGTCTCCCTGGTCGACGCGCTGGAGGGGTTCTGGCCGGCGGCGCTGGTGTTGACGCTCTGCTCGTACCCGTACGTCTTCCTGCCTGTCGCCGCCGCCCTGCGCGGAGCGGACCCGGCGCAGGAGGAGGTGTCCCGGTCGCTGGGTCGCGGTGGTTGGCAGACGTTCACGCAGGTGACGTTGCGCCAGATCCGCCCGGCCACCGCCGCCGGGGCGTTGCTCGTCGCGCTCTACGTGCTCTCCGACTTCGGCGCGGTGGCGATCCTGCGCACCGACACGTTCACCAGGGCCATCTTCGTCGCCTTCGACCTGGGTTTCGACCGGACCGGGGCGCTGGTGCTGTCCTGTGTGCTGGTGCTGCTGACGGTGCTGTTGCTGACCGGTGAGACGGTCACCCGTCGACGGGGTGCCCGGTACGCCCGGCTCGGCGGTGCCCGGCGACCCGCCGCCCGACTCCGGTTGGGCGCGGCCCGGTGGCCTGCCCTCGCCGCCCTCCTCGCTGTCGCCGCCCTGGCCCTGGGTGTCCCGGCGGTCAGCCTGGCCCGGCGGCTGCTCGCCGGGGTGTCCCGACCCGGGGCGTTGACCGAGGTGGCCGCCGCCGCCGGGAACTCCCTGGTCCTGGCCTCGGCCGGGGCGGCCCTGACAATGCTCCTGGCCCTGCCCCTGGGGCTGCTCGTCGCTCGCGCTCCCGGGCCGTTGACCACCGTCCTGGACCGGATGGCGTACATCTCGCACGCCCTTCCCGGGGTGGTGGTCGGACTGTCGCTGATCTTCTTCGGGATCAACGTCGCGTACCCGCTCTACCAGACCACCTGGCTGCTGGCGCTCGCGTACGCCGCTCTCTTCCTGCCGTTGGCAGTGGGTTCGGTGGCCGGGGCCGCCGCCCAGGCCCCGCCGGGCCTGGAGGAGGTGGCACGCTCCCTGGGGAAGGGGCCCTGGAGTGTGCTGCGGACCGTCACCCTCCCCCTGACCCTGCCGGGGATCGGCGCGGGTGCCGCACTGGTCTTCCTCACCGGCATGAAGGAACTTCCCGCCACCCTGCTGTTGCGCCCCACCGGCACCGACACCCTTGCCACCCAGTTGTGGACCAACACGGCGGTCGGGGCGTACGCCGCCGCGACCCCGTACGCGGCGCTGCTGGTGGCCATCTCGGCGCTGCCCACCTGGCTGCTCGTCGCCCGCAGCGGTCTGCTCGACAAGGAGGAACGCCGATGAGTCAGGTCGTGTTGACCGGGGTCGTGAAGCGGTACGGCCGGGTGACGGCACTGGACGGGGTCGACCTCACCGTCCCGGCCGGGGAGCTGACGGCGGTCCTGGGTCCCTCCGGGTGCGGCAAGACCACGCTGCTGCGCTGTCTGGCCGGTTTCGAACGGCTCGACGCCGGGGAGATCACGCTCGACGGGCGACCGGTGGCCGGCGGCGGCCGACACCTGCCGGCGCACCGACGCCGCATCGCCGTGGTCCCGCAGGAGGGGGCGCTCTTCCCGCACCTGAGCGTCGCCGCCAACATCGGGTACGGCCTGGACCGGGCGGCCCGACGCGGTGCCCGGGTCGAGGAGGTCCTCACCCTGGTCGGCCTGGCCGGGTACGGCGACCGGATGCCGCACCAGCTCTCCGGAGGACAGCAGCAGCGGGTGGCGGTGGCTCGGGCGTTGGCGCCCCGGCCGTCGCTGGTCCTGCTCGACGAACCGTTCAGCGCCCTCGACGCCGGGTTGCGGGCCGGACTCCGCCAGGACATCCGGGAGGCGCTGCGGGCCGACGGGGCGACAGGCGTCCTGGTCACCCACGACCAGGGGGAGGCCCTGTCGGTGGCCGACCGGGTAGTGGTCCTGCGGTCCGGGCAGGTCGTCCAGGCCGACACCCCGACGGCTGTCTACCGGTCACCCGCCGACCCGTGGGTCGCCGGTTTCGTCGGCGACGCGGTCCTGCTCGACGCGGTCGTCGAGTCCGGTCAGGCCCGTACGGCGCTGGGTCCGATCCCGGTCGCCGGGACCGCCGCGTCGGGCCGGGTCACCGTCCTGGTCCGCCCGGAGCAGGTACGCATCGTGCCCTCCGCACGCCCGGACACCGTGTCGGCGACGGTGCTCCGCCACGACTTCCACGGCCACGACGCGCTCGTCGGACTCCGGTTGACCGACGGGACCAGGATCACCGCCCGGATCCTCGACGACGCGACGGCCGCCCCGGTCGGCACCGACGTGATGGTCCGGGTCGACGGCACCGCCCGCGCCTGGCCCGCCTGAGGAACCCCGCCTCCGGTCGGTGCGGTTCCCCGATCGGTCGTTGTCGGCGCGGGGGCAGACGGCACCTCACTCTCGGTAAACGACAGATCACGAAAAAAAGACTGCCGTCGATTGAACCGAGGGTGGCAGCCTGCCGTAACAGGGAGAACCATGCCCGCCGGGCGGCCTGACACTCGGTAACCGACAGGCCACCGACCACACAGCGGGCCAAGATCACCCCAGATCGGAGCAGCCCCTTGGACCACATCCCGGCGACCGACGAGGACTGGGCAAACGTAGCCCGTCTCAGGAATGCGCTCGACCCGAATGTCCGCGCAGTATTCGACAGCACGCCACCCAGCAGCCAGGTCGCCCTCTCACGGAACGCGAACGCCCGGACCGACCTCGCCAGGTGGGAACAGCTCGCAGGAGACCCTCTGTCCACACCGGCCAGACGGGAGTTGACCGAAAGTGTACGACAGCGGGTGAACAACGGAGTACTCAAGGCATTTCACCACCCTGCGAAGTACCCGACCAACTTCGATACCGCGCAGCTGACGCCGCCCAGTGGTCCCGACCCCTCGTCCGACAAGGAGATCAAGGGGCTGTGGGAGCGGATGCAGAAGAGCCAGCTCCGCCCCCCGTCGATCCCGGCCAAGTCACAGGTGTCGTTCGCGGCCCAGGCATCCCTGCCGTCGACGGGGAGCGCACCTCCCAACACCTCCCCCGACGTCCATCGACCGAGCCGATCCTCGACCCCCCCGGTGGAGCACCACCACCAGCCCGGCTCGGCACAGGGCCGTGGGGCACAGCGCTCCCTGTAGGACCCCGTGCTCCCCGGCCGCACCGGTACCGTGCGGCCGGGGGCACCCCGATCTGCCCGCCCGCAGGTGCCCGGAACGAGGGTCGCAGTCAGCGCGGCCGGGGGCGGGCCAGACCCATGTCGTACGCGAGGATGGTGGCCTGCACCCGGTCCCGGACGCCGAGCTTGGCGAGCAGGGCGTTGACGTGGGCCTTCACCGTCCCGGTGGCCACCCCCAACTGGGCGCCGATCTCGGCGTTCGTCAGGCCGGCGGCCAGGCGGGTGAAGACCTCCCGCTCGCGCAGGGTCAGGTCGGACAGTTCGGCGGGTTCGGTCGGCGGGGCGAGGGTGCCGGTGGCGAAGGCGTCGATCAGTCGCCGGGTCACAGTCGGGGCGAGCAGCCCCTCCCCGGCGGACACCACCCGGATCGCGGTGAGCAACTCCTCCGGCTGGGCGTCCTTGAGCAGGAACCCGGACGCCCCGGCGCGTAGCGCCTGGAAGACGTAGGCGTCCAGGTCGAACGTGGTCAGTACCAGGACCCGGGGGCCCGCCGGTTCGGCGGTGAGCCGGGCGGTGGCGGTCAACCCGTCCATCCCGGGCATCCGGACGTCCATCAGTACCACGTCCGGGGCGGTCCGGGCGGCCAGGTCCAGGGCCTGGGATCCGTCGGCGGCCGTACCGACCACTGACAGGTCAGGTTCGGCGTCGACGATCGCCGCGAACCCGGCCCGGACCACCGGCTGGTCGTCCACCACCAGCACCCGGATCACGCCGGGACCCCGTCGACCCGACCGGCTCCGGGCGACCCGGCGTCGACCGGGGCAGCCACCGCACCGGCGGGGTCGGCCGTACCGAAGTCGGGCTCGGCGGAGTCGGCCGTACCCGAGTCGGGCCCGGCAGGGGCGGGCTCGACGGTCCCGGCCGTACCGTGGGCGGGCTCGGTGTCGACGGGGGTGCGGACCGACAGCGGTACGGGCAGGCGGGCCTGGAGACCCGCCCGGTCGACCCGGAGCTGCCCGCCCAGGGCCTCGACCCGGGCCCGCGCGGCGGCCGACGCCACCTCGTCCATCCTCGTGCCGGTCATCGCGAGGCGTACCTCCTGGTCGTCGACGCGCAGACGGACCCCGACGTCCCCGGCGGCGGCCTCCAACGCCGCCTCCACCAGCCGGTACACCGAGGTGTCCAGGGCGACGGGCAGCGGGGTGACGGTCTCCGGGCCGTCGAACGTCACCCGCCGGCCGGGGCCGCTGCGGATGGCGCAGAGCCCGGCGATCTCAGCGGCCCCCGGCTGCGGGGCGCTCCCCCGGGAACCCGCGTCCGGACGCAGGTCGTCGAGGAGTTCCCGCATCGCGGCGAGGGTGGCCCGCGCCTCCGTGAGGATCGCGGCGGGCGGGCCGTTGTCGGCGACGGTGACCAGCCGCCCGGCCCGGTCGAGGACTGCGGTGCGCAGCCCCTCGGCGATCCGGGCCCGTTCGGCGGCGGCGACCGCCACCGACCGGGCGGCGGTCGCCGCCAGGGCACCACCCTCCCGACTCAGGACCAGGCCCCGCCGACGACGCACCCAGAGGCCCACACCCCAGGCCGGCAGGAGCGCCACAGTCGTCGGCACCGTGAAGAAGGCGACCATGAACAGCACCACCGGAACGCTCACCGGCTCACCGCCGAGCGACCCGTCGCCCGCAGCGGTGCCCAACAGGCCACCCACGAACGCCAGCGCGGCCAGTGGCACACCGGGCCAACTCACCGCCGGACGCGCGTACGCCCCGACGGCGTACACCGCCGCGAACTCCACGACCACCGCGATGAGCAGCACGAAGGTGGCCCCCGACGGCAGCCCGAACGTCAGGGCCGCCAACGGCCACAACGTGGTGGCCAGGCCGACCCCGACAAGGGTCCACCAGGGCCGCTCGACCCGCCACAACAGCGGGGCGGCGTGCACCGCGCAGAGCAGGGCGACGAGCGCCAGCAGCCCCGGATGCACCAGACCGATCAGCTCCGGCTCGGTCTCCATCGACACCACCGCCGAGGCGACCGGCAACACCGTGGCGGTGGCGACCAGTCCGGTGGTGAGCAACGACGGTTGGATCGCCCCCCGGGTCGGACGGCCCGGGGTCGGGGCGGCGGCGACCGGCAACTCCGCCCGGACCCGCCAACCACCGCCGCCGGGACCGGCGGTCAGGGTGCCGCCCAGCGCGGTGGCCCGCTCCCGCATGCCCACGATGCCCCGGCCCGCACCGACGGTGGTGACGCCCGGGGTCGTCCGGCCGTCGTCGGTGACCTCGACCACCGCCACGGCACCGTCGACCGCCACCCGGACCTCCACGTCGGCGCCCCGGGCATGCCGCAGGACGTTCGTCAACGCCTCCCGGACCAGGGCGTGGACCGTCTCGGCGAGGGCGGGCGGCAGGTCGGTGAGGTGCAGGTCGAGGCGGACCGGCTGGTCGAGGCGGCGGAACCCGTCGGCGAGTTCGGCCAGTCGGGCCGCCAGGGGACGGTCGACGTCCCGGTCGCCGTCGCGCATCACCGCGACCAGCCGGTGCAGCGCGGTGAGGGTGTCCCGGCTGGTGGACGCCGCGAAGCGGAGCGCCTCCCCGACGAGTTCGGGTCGTCGCCCGGCCAGCCGCTCGGCGGCACCGACGGTCACCACGATCGAGGTCAGGTGGTGGGCGCTGACGTCGTGGAGTTCCCGGGCCAGCCGGTGACGTTCCCCCTCGGCGGCCCGTCGCAGCTCGTCGTCGGCGGCGACGAGTCGACGCGCCGCCACCGTCCGCCCCGCCAGCCAGCGCCGTCGACTGCGCCCCAGCTCGGCGGCGAGCAGGTAGCCGAGGACGACGAGCACCACCTCGCCGACCCAGGACATCCCCGACCCGAGCCGGACCAGGTGCACCACCACTGCCGTGCCGGAGGCACCCGCCACCGCGAGCCAGGTGGTCCGGCCGGTGCGGTGGACGGCCACCGAGAAGAGCGCTACCAGTTCGGCGACGGCGAGCAGCCACATCTCGTCCGGCGGCACCGTCGGCTGGGCGACGGCCGACGCGGTCAGCACCACCACGACGGTCGGCACCGGGGCCCGGCGGCGCCACCCCAGCGCCAGGGCTGTCACCCCCGTCGCCACCAGGGCGACCGCCGTCGGGACCGCCGCCGGTGGGGCACCACGCAACACCGGCAGGCCGGGCCAGAGCAACAGCTGCCCCGCCGCCAGCGCCACCGGCAGCCACCACGTACGCACGACATTCATGACGGGTACGACCCTACGAACAGTGCACCACCACGCGCCTCCCCCGTCGGCAGGAGGTGTCCTACATCCCAGGGCAGGTATCGGATCACCCCGCACGCCGATTCGGCGTACCCGCCCTCGGCGCAGGATGGTCACATGATCGTCGGCGCACCGCCCGCAACCCCGTACGACCGGCTCGCCCGTACCGCCCGGCACCGGTGGTGGCGTCCCCTGGCCGGCACCCTGCTCGTCATCGCCGCAACGGTGGGCACCGTCTGTGTGATCTTCGGGGTGGCCGCCGTGGTGGCCGAGCTGACCGGTCGACCCACCGACGACGACGGGATCCCCGTCCTGGGTCCGGTCGCCGACACCGCACTGCTCCTACTCGCTGTCGCCGCCGCGCTGCCGTGGACCCTGGCCGCCGCCAGGTGGTTGCAGCGCCGCCCCGCCGGGACCGTCTCCTCGGTGACGGGTCGCCTGCGCTGGCGGTGGCTGGGTGTCTGCCTGCTGGTCGCGGTGCCGCTGATCGGGGTGCTGCTGTTCGGGGCCGAACTGCTGTTGCGGCTCACCGGCCACGACGAGTCACTGACCGAACCGGCCGCCTGGGTGGGGTGGCCCGCGTTCGGGGTCGCGTTGTCGATGATCGTGCTCCTCGTGCCGTTCCAGGCCGCCGCCGAGGAGTACGTCTTCCGGGGCTGGCTGCCCCAGGCCGTCGGGGCGTACCTGGCGAACCCGTGGCCGGGGATCGTGCTCTCCGCCCTGCTCTTCTCCGCCCTGCACGGCTTCGGCACCCCGTGGGGGTTCGCCGAGCTGACGGTGATGGGGCTGTTGCTGGGATGGCTGACCCGGCGTACCGGTGGACTGGAGGCCGCTGTCGCACTGCACGTGGTCAACAACGTGCTCGCGTTCGCCCTGACGGCGGCGTACGGCGGGCTGGGCGCGACGGAGACGATGGCCGACGCGCCCTGGCAGGTGGTGGCGGTCAGCGTGCCGGTGCTGGTGACGTACACGGTGCTGGTGGACCGGCTCGCCGGTCGCCGTGCGGTGGCGACGGTGACCGCCGCCCCGCCGGTCCCGGTGGCCCCCGGGCCGTACCTGGCGACCGGGCCGTACCTGGCGACCGGGCCGCGTTGAGCCGTCGGCGTGGGCGGTGCCGGACGGTCGGGGCGCAACAGGGAGGATGGCGTGGTGGACCACGACGACATGCTGTTCTCCCCCGCCGGGGTCGAGGCGCTGCGCACCGCGCTGACCCGGGCCGGCTACACCTCGCACGGGATCGCCGCCCGGCTCGGCGCGGCGGCCACCGCCGGGGTGGCCCGCAACGACTTCCGGGCCGCCCTGCGGGCGACCGAGGAACGCGACCCGCTGGCCACCCTGATCCGGCTGTTCGTCTGTGAGCAGGTCGAGCCGGAACCGGCCGTCGCCGCCGCCCTGGCCCCGCTCCCGCTGGCCGAGGCGCTCGACGCCGGCCTGGTCGAGCGGCACGGCGACGGTCTGCGGATGGGGCTGGACCTGGAACCCTACGGGGACGGGTGGTGGCTGCTCTCCGACGTGCCGGCCAGTGCCCGGCCCGGTCGCCCGCTGCCCGCCGAGCACGTCCTGGGCGTCGGCGGGGCGACCCAGACCCTGACCGGGGCCACCCTCCGACGGCCTGTGGAGACCGCGCTCGACCTGGGCACCGGGTCGGGTGCGCAGGCGCTGCACCTGTCCACCCACGCCCGCCGGGTCACCGCCACCGACGTCTCCGCCCGGGCGCTGCGCTTCGCCGCCACCACCGCCGCGCTCAACGGCCTGGAGTGGGAGCTGCTCGCCGGTGACCTGGTCGCTCCGGTCGCCGGACGCCGGTTCGATCTGGTGGTGAGCAATCCGCCGTTCGTGGTCGGCCCGGGTACCACCACCCACGTGTACCGCGACTCCGGGCGGGTCGGCGACGCGGTCGGTGCAGAGCTGGCCGCCGCCGCGCCGGGGCTGCTCACCGAGGGCGGCACCATGCAGTACCTGGCGAACTGGGTGCACGTCACCGGGGAGGACTGGGGGGAGCGGGTGTCCGGCTGGTTCACCGGCACCGGCCTGGACGCCTGGGTCGTGCAGCGGGAGGTCGCCGACCCGATGGCGTACGTGGACCTGTGGCTGTCCGACGCCGGCCAGGCCGGTGACCCGCAGCGGGCCGCCGCCTGGCTGGACTGGTTCGACGAACACCGGATCGAGGCGGTCGGGTTCGGCATCGTCTCGCTGCGGCGCAGTGGGCACGACGACCCGGTGGTCCGGGTCGAGGCCCTGCGGCAACAGGTCGAGCAGCCGATGGGCGACCGGGTCGGCGAGTGGTTCGACAGGCAGGACTTCCTCCGGGTACGCGACACCGACGGGCTGCTCGCCCAGCGCTACCGGGCCGCCGACGGGCTCCAGCTCCGGCAGGAGGCCACCATGGGCGACGAGGGCTGGGCGGTGGACCGGCAGGTGCTCGCCATGCCGCACGGTCTGCGCTGGACCGAGGAGGTCGACCCGTTGGTCCTGGCGCTGGTCGGCGGGGCCGACGGCGAGGTGCCGCTGCGGGACCAGCTCGCGTTGCTCGCCGCCGCGCACGACGTGGCGGTCGACGAACTCGCCGAGGCCGCCGGACCGATCGTGGCGCACCTGGTGGAGCGGGGCATCGTGGAGCCGGTGGTCGGCTGATGCGGGCACTGGTGCAGACCGTGGGGCGGGCCGGTGTGACAGTCGACGGCGAGGTGGTCGGGTCGATCGACGACGGCCTGCTGGTCCTGCTCGGGGTGACCCACTCGGACACCGAGCAGGTGGCCCAGACGATGGCCCGCAAGCTGCACGAGCTGCGCATCCTCGACGAGGACCGGTCGGCGGTCGACACCGGTGCCCCGTTCCTGGTGGTCAGCCAGTTCACCCTGTACGGCGACGCCCGCAGGGGTCGTCGGCCGAGCTGGACCGCCGCCGCCCCCGCCGAGGTCGCCGAGCCGCTCGTCGACGCCGTCGTCACGGCCCTGCGTGCCCGGGGCGCGACCGTCGAGACCGGGCGGTTCCGCACCCACATGCTCGTGGAGAGCGTCAACGTCGGCCCCCGCACCCTGCTGCTCGACCTCTGAGTCCCCCGGTCCCGGGGTCGACGGCACCAGTGGGGATCCACGGGTGCCGTCGCCCTCACCACCCGGCGCGGGTCGACGGCCGGGGAGGGTCAGAAGAACAGGCCCCGGGACTGGAGGGAGTGACGCAGCCAGCCGTCGAGGTGGGCCGTCCAGTCGGTGCGGTCCACTGTGGCGTGGTCGACGGTGAGGCGGCCGAAGGCGTCCCGCCCCTCGGTGAGCAGCCCACCCCGCTTGTCCAGCTCCAGGATCACCTCGGTCCGGTGCGGGTCGGAGACGAACGTGACCTCCAACTGGTTGATCGCCCGGGCGTACTGCGGCGCCGGGTAGAACTCGATCTCCTGGTAGAACGGCAGGGTCTGGTGCACCCCGTAGATGTGACCCCGTTCCACGTCGGCGCGGGCGAACCGGAAGCCCAGCCTGACGAACGCGTCCAGGATCCGTTCCTGGGCCGGCAGCGGGTGCACCGAGACCGGGTCAAGGTCGGAGGAGTCGACCGCCCGGGCCACCTCCAACTCGGTCCGCAGACCCATCGTCATCCCGTGCAGGTGCTGGCCGTACAGCACTGTCACGGGGGTCTCCCACGGCACGTCGAAGCGGAACGGGATGTCGTAGCGCTGGCCGGGGGCGAGCGGGAACGCACCGGTGATGTGCTGGCGGTGGAACTCCTGGTTGCTCTGGTACTCGTTGTCGCCGCTCTCCACCTCGACCCGGGTCTGCAGTCCGAGGGAGACGTACGAGATGTCCACCTGGTGCTCGCCGCCGAGGATCTGGACCCGGCCCTCCACCTGACCGCCGGGACGGCAGTTCGGGTTCGCCAGGACGGTCTCCACCTGCGGACCACCCACCCCCATCGCCTGCATGAGCCGTCTGAAGACCATGAAGCCCTCTCCTCGCCTGTGCGCCGACCGACCACGATGGTCGCCGATGGCACGGTAACCGACCCCACCAAGGGTTTCTGACCTGGTCCGACGGGCCTCGGCGAGGTACCGTGTCGGCAACACCCGGTGGTACGGCGGCATCGTGGTCCTCGGATTCCTGTCGGGTCCCCGATCGCCTCACTCCCGTTTCACGTCCTTCCCGCCAAGCTGTTCGTCACCGGTGCCACCAGGTGGCCCGGTAAGCGGCACGGAAGTCGACGCGGGGAGACGACGGAGATGGCCCAGCAGATGATCGAGCAGCAGCACGGTGCGAGCACCGACACCCTCACCGACCTGGACGCCACCGACGAGCGTGGTGTCTCCACAGACCTGGTTCGGGCGTACCTCAACGGGATCGGCCGGACGAAGCTGCTCACCGCGGCGCAGGAGGTCGACCTCGCCAAGCGGATCGAGGCAGGGCTGTTCGCCGAGGAGAAGCTGACCACCTGCACCCCCGTCTCGCCCTCCCTCCGGGCAGAACTCGACGTGGTCGCGGCCGAGGGCCGCGCCGCCAAGGACCACCTCCTCGAGGCGAACCTGCGCCTGGTGGTGAGCATCGCCAAGCGGTACACCGGCCGTGGCATGGCCTTCCTCGACCTGATCCAGGAGGGCAACCTCGGCCTCATCCGGGCGGTCGAGAAGTTCGACTACGCCAAGGGCTACAAGTTCTCCACCTACGCCACCTGGTGGATCCGGCAGGCCATCACCCGGGCCATGGCCGACCAGGCCCGCACCATCCGCATCCCGGTGCACATGGTCGAGCAGGTCAACAAGATGGTCCGGGCCCGGCGGGAGCTGTCGGTGACGCTCGGCCGGGAGCCCACCGTCGCCGAGGTCGCCGTCGCGATGGACGTGCCCGAGTTCCAGGTCATCGAGCTGATCTCCTACGACCGGGAGCCGGTCAGCCTGGACCAGGCAGTCGGCGAGGACGGGGAGAGCGCCCTGGGTGACTTCGTCGCCGCCGTCGACCCGCGTGACGAGGCGGGTGAGGGCGCCGGCGGGGGTGAGCTCCGCAACGAGGTACGCGTCGTGCTCGCCACCCTCTCCAAGCGCGAGCAGGCCGTGATCCGGCTCCGGTTCGGCCTCGACGACGGCCGCCAGCGCACCCTGGACGAGGTGGGCCGCGAGTTCGGCCTCTCCCGGGAGCGGATCCGGCAGATCGAGAAGGTCACCCTGCTGAAGCTGCGCGCCCCGGAGCGGGCCCAGCGCCTGGAGGCGTACGCCTGCTGACCTCCCCGCCGGCGACCGGCGACGAGAGCGTTACCGGCGAATCAAGGCCCCGGTGGTTCACCGGGGCCTTCCGCCTGTCCGGTCCCGACAGGATGACGCCGCGCCCCTGGGGTCCCTGTGGGAACCGAGTGGGTCAGAGTCGGCGGGGGCCGGTGTCGGGACGGGCCACTGCGGCACCGGTGCGGACCGTGGCGTGCAGGATCGCGTACCCGTCTGGGCGGGCCAGGACCGGGTTGAGGGTCAGCGAACGGACCCGGGGCTGGTCGTCGGCGAGCCGCCCGACCCGTAACAGCAGGTCGGCAAGGGCGGCCCGGTCCACCGGGGCGGCACCCCGATGCCCGCGCAGCAGCGGAGCCGCCCGTGGCTCGTCGACCAACTCCAGGGCGTCCCGGTCGGTCAACGGCACCGCCCGCCACGCCCGGTCACCGAGCAGCTCCGTGGCCACGCCACCCAGCCCGAACCCGACCACCGGCCCGAAGGCCGGATCCTCCACCACCTCGACCACGCACGGCACGCCCGGCGGGACCATCGCCTGGACCAGCACGTCCGCGCCGAAAGCCACTGACAGCTCCGCGTACGCCCGACGCACCGCAGCCGGGTCGGCCAGGTCCAGGCGGACCGCACCGAGGTCGAGCCGGTGCCGCAGGCCGGGAGCGGCGGCCTTCAGCACCACCGGACACCCGAGCCGGTCGACGGCGGCCAGAACCTCGTCGAGGGTACGAGCCGACACCGAGTCGACCACGTCGATGCCGTACGCGGCGAGCAGGGGACGGGTCGGATGGTCACCGGCGGCCCGGATCGCCGCCTCCCCGGCCGTCGGGTCCACCCGGGACAGGTCGGGGACGACCCCCGGTTCCCGGCTCCGCCACCGCGCGTACGTGGTGACCCGGGCCAGGGCCCGGACCGCCTCCTCGACGCTGGGGTACGCCGGCACCCCCGCCGGCAGCCGCCCGACCGGCAACGTTCCGGCCAGGAAGGTCGCCACCGCCGGTTTCCCGGTGCTCGACACGGCGGGCAGCGCGGCGGCGAAGTCACCGGCCCCGTCGGTGGGCTGGCCGGGCAGGGGCGGGGCGCAGACGGCGACCAGGGCGTCGACCCCCTCGTCGGCCGCCGCCTCGGCGAGGGCCACAGCGAACTCCCCCGCCCCGGCCTGCGGCCCCACGTCGGTGGGGTACCCGGCGGCGACTGTGAGCCCCTGGGTGGCGCAGGCGGTCGCGGCGAGGCCGGTCAGGGCGCAGGAGTTGCCGACGACGCCGACCCGGGGACCGGCCGGCAGGGGTTGGTCGGCCAGGAGCAGGCCGACGTCGAGCAGCTCGGAGACGGTGTCCACCCGGATCACCCCGGACTGGGCGAACAGCGCGCTGACCGCCTCGGTGTCCGGTCCCGGACTCTCCCCCACCCCCGGTGACCGGGCCGGTGAGGCGAGCGCCACCACCGGCTTGCTCCGGCCGATCCCCCGGGCCAGCCGGGCGAACTTGCGGGGGTTTCCGAACGTCTCCAGGTACAACATGATCACGTCGGTGCCCGGGTCGGCCTGCCAGAACTGGAGCAGGTCGTTGCCGGAGACGTCGGCCCGGTTGCCGGCCGAGACGAAGCTTGACAGGCCCAGTCCACGACGGTGCGCCTCGGCCAGCAACGCCACAGCGAACGTGCCGGACTGGCTGAAGATCCCGACCGGTCCGGGATTCGGCAGGACCGGAGCCAGGGTGGCGTTGAGGCGTACCGCCGGGTCGGTGTTCGCCACTCCGAGGCAGTTCGGGCCGACCACCCGCATCCCGGCGGCGTGGGCGGCCCGGACCACGGTCCGCTGCGCCGCCGCGCCCTCCGGTCCCGCCTCGGCGAAACCGGCCGAGACCACCACCAGACCGTGAGCCCCGGCGGCGGCCGCGTCGGCCACCACCGCCGAGGCCGCCTCCGGCGGGACCGCGACCACCGCCAGATCCACAGGCAGGCCGGCGTCGGCCGCCGACGGGTACGCCGGTAGCCCGGCGACGCTCGACGCGCTGCGGTGCACCGGCACGATCTCGCCGGTGAAACCTGCGTCCCGTAGGTGTCCGAGCAGCGCCGCACCCACCCCCTGACCGGTGGCGCTGGCCCCGTACACGGCGACACCCCGGGGGGCGAGCAGCCGGGCGATCGAACGGGCCTCGGTCCGGTGCTCCCGACCCCGCTGCACCTCAAGGGTCTGCTCGGTCGGGGCGATCGGGAAGCTGAGGTGCACCACCCCGTCGGCGAACTGCCGCTGGACCTGGTAGCCGAAGTCGGCGAAGACCCGCAGCATCGCCCCGTTGGCCGGGAGCACCTCGGCCACGAAGCTCGTCACGTCGACCTGCCGGGCCGCGTCGGCGAGGTGTTCCAGCAGGACCGAACCGATCCCCCGACCCTGGAAGGCGTCCTCGACGACGAATGCCACCTCCGCCTCCGGGTCCTGCGGGCCGAGCCGCTCGTACCGGCCGACGGCGACGATCCGGTCACCGGCCAGCACCACCAGCGCCTCCCGGTCACCGTGGTCCACTGTCACGAACCGGTCCAGGTCCCGCTGCGGGATACGCGGGTACGCCGAGAAGTACCGCAGGTACCTGGTGCGTTCGGAGAACCGCGAGTGCATCGCCACGATCCCCGGCGCGTCCTGCGGGTTGATCTGTCGCAGCTGGACCGTCGTACCGTCGCTGAGCAGTACGTCGACCGGGTACGCCCGGGTCACGACCGCCTCCCTCCGCTGTCACCGCCGGCCGGTCGGCCCACCCGCGTACGGCCTCGGGTTCAGTCCCTCGGGTCGTGCGGGTCCAGACCGAGCAGGGGGAACACCGCCTTGCGGGTGGCCGCCACCGCCCGGTCCACCGGGTCCGGTTCGCCGGTCGGCTGCCACGGCCTGTGCGTCGGGTCGACGTCGTCGGTCATCCGCAGCGGGACCTCCCGACCGGGTCGACGGGCGGCGGCCAGCTCCCGCCACGCCGGTGGGGTCGGGGTGGCCGGGGACAGCGGCTCCCCGGTGGCCACCGCCAGCAGATGGGTCCAGGCCCGGGGAACCACCTCGACCAGGGCGTATCCCCCGCCGCCGGTGGCCACCCACCGACCGTCGCAGAGTTCGTCGGCGAGCGCCCGCAGGGCCAGGTAGGTGGCGCGTTGACCGTCCACGGACAGGTGCAGGTCGGCCAGCGGGTCGACCCGGTGGGCGTCGGCACCGCACTGGGTGACGAGCACCTGCGGCCGGAACGCCCGCAACACGGACGGGACGACGGCGTGGAAGGCCCGCTGCCATCCGGGATCTCCGGTGCCCGGCGGTAACGCCACGTTCACCGCCGATCCGGCCGCCTCCGGGCCACCGGTCTCGTCGGGGAACCCGGTGCCGGGGAAGAGCGCGAGTGGAGTCTCGTGCAGGCTGATCGTGAGCACCCGGGGGTCGTTCCAGAAGACCTCCTGGACCCCGTCGCCGTGGTGCACGTCGACGTCGACGTACGCGATCCGCTCGGCCCCCAGGTCGAGCAGACGGGCGATCGCCACCGCCGGGTCGTTGTAGACACAGAACCCGGCGGCCCGGTCGGGCATGGCGTGGTGCAGCCCCCCGGCGACGTTCACCGCCCGCCGGGCCTCGCCACGCCACACCGCCTCGGCGGCGGCCACACTGGCCCCGGCGACCAACGCACTGGACTCGTGCATCCCGGGGAAGACCGGATTGTCCGAGGTGCCCAGGCCGTACCCGGCGAAGAGCGGGTCGGTGGGGGCGGCCCGTACCGCGTCGAGGTAGTCGGCGGTGTGCACCCGGGTGAGCAGGGCGTCGTCGGCGGGTCGCGGACGGACCAGGCGTACCCCAGGGCGGTCCAGGACGCCGAGCTCGCGGGCGAGCGCGACTGTCAGCTCGACCCGGACCGGGTCGAGCGGATGATCACCGAGGTCGTAGGCGAGCAGGGACTCGTCCCACACCACCACCGTCTCGTCCGACATCAGGCCATCGTCGCACGTCGGACCGATGTCCACCGGGCAGCGTGGTCACCGACAGGCCGCCACACCGGTCAGCCGGGCTGCGGCCCGGTCGCCACCGGGCGCCCCGGATCGGCGATCCAGTTGCTCCAGGACCCGACGTAGAGCGCGGCGTCCGGGCGTCCCGCGAGGTGCAGGGCGAGGACCGCCTGCGCGGCGGTCACCCCCGAGCCGCAGTACGCCCCGACCCGGCGGCCCGGCTCCACCCCGACCTCGGCGAACCGCAGTCGCAGGTCGTCGGCGGACGGGTACCGACCGTCCGTACCGACCAGCGCGGTGGCGGGCAGGTTCACCGCCCCGGGTACGTGACCGGCGACGTTGTCGATCGGCTCGGTCTCCCCCCGGTACCGGGCAGCGGCCCGCACGTCGAGCAGGACCCCCGGCGTGGTGTCCCGGGCCGGGTCGGCCTGCGTACCGCCGGTCGGATCCACGAGGTGGACGACCTGGTCCGGGTCGAGGACCGGCAGTCCGCCCGGATCGACCACCACGTCCCCCGGAACCGGGGCGGGCGGATCGGTGCCGGTGGGCAGCCCGGCCCCGACCCAGGCGGGCCAGCCGCCGTGCAGCACCCGGACCGGCCGGTGGCCCGCCCAGCGCAGCGTCCACCAGGCTCGGGCGGCGGCCATCCCGTCGCCCCCGTCGTACACCACCACGGGGTGACCGGCCCGGACCCCGGCGGCCCGGAGAACGGCCTGGAGGGTGGCGGGGTCGGGCAGCGGATGCCGACCGGCCGGGCCGGGCGGCCCGCACAGGTCGGCGTCCAGGTCGAGGAAGACAGCGCCGGGCAGATGACCGGCGGCGTGGTCGCCCCGCCCGGACGGCCCGGACAGCCGCCACCTGACGTCGAGCAGCGTGGGCGGGTCGGGCCGCGCCAGCTCGGCGGCGAGACGATCGGGCTCGACGAGCGGGTTCGCGGATTCGGGCATGCCGCCCAGTCAACACCATCGGGGCAGCTGACGGCGGTTCGACAGAGGTCGTTCGGCGGACGCCGAGGTAGCATCGGCCACGGAAACCGCTGGCGTGGAGTGTGACCTCGTCGACACGACCGAGGGTCGACACCTTCGTCGCCAGGAAGGGATGAAGGTGTCTAAAACAGATCTAGTCGATACGACCGAGATGTACCTGCGCACCATCCTCGAACTGGAGGAGGAGGGTGTGCCGCCGCTGCGCGCCCGGATCGCCGAACGGTTGCGGCAGAGCGGACCCACTGTCAGCCAGACAGTGGCCCGGATGGAGCGCGACGGACTGCTCACCGTCGAGGGAGACCGGCACCTGACCCTCACCGACCAGGGCCGCACCAGCGCGGTCGCGGTGATGCGCAAGCACCGGTTGGCCGAACTCCTGCTGGTCAACGTGATCGGGATGCCCTACGAGGAGGCCCACGAGGAGGCCTGCCGGTGGGAGCACGTGATGAGCGACGCCGTCGAGCAGCGGGTGTACGACCTGCTCAACCGGCCGACCCGGTCGCCGTACGGCAACCCGATCCCAGGACTGGAGGAACTGGGTAGCGCGGGAACGCCCGACGTCCCCGGCAACGACAGCGAACGCAACCTCGCCTTCCCCGGCCTCTCCGGGGCGGTGGTGGTCCGACGGATCTGCGAGAGCGTCCAGACCGACTCCGACGTGCTCCGGCAACTGCACGCCGCCGGCGTCGACCCCGGTGCCACGGTGACCGTCGTCCAGGAGCGCGACGGCGTCTCCATCGACCGCTCCGGCGACCGGGTCCGGTTGCCCCGGGAGGTCGCCTCCCGGGTGTTCGTGGCCGCCGGCTGACCGTCGTACCGCCCCGATCCACGCCGGTCGACCGGTCACCCGGTCGACCGGCGGCGTCGTCGACGCCCCGGTCAGAGGGGCTTGACCTCCACCGACTTGGCCAACTCGGTCAGCTTGCCGGCCAGCTCCTGCGCTGCGGACCGCTCGGCGTCGGCAGGCAGCGTGTAGCGCAGGATCGCCAGGCGACCCTGGTCGGCCAGCCATCCCACCTCGGCGACCGGACCGTCACCGTCGGAGGCCGCCACGGTCCGGCGGTACGCCTGCTGCCCCAGGCCGGAGACAGTCTCGGCCTGCTGCGGCACCACGTCGGCGGCGAACGACGCCCGGTCCAGTGAGGTCTTGCTGACGCTGAGGGTCAACTCCGGCAGGTCGTCCTGCCCAGCCCGGACCACACAGGTGTGGCTGCCGTTGCGCTCGCCGGCGGCGGCCACGTCGAACCTGACCCCGGCGTGCTCCTCGATCTTCGCGAAGTCCAGCAACTCGCAGGCCCCACCGGCCGAGGCCGCCGGTTCGGCAACGCCCTGCGGTGTGTCCATCGGCGGCACCGGCGGCTTCGTCACCCGCTCGTCCGACTCCTGCGCACAGCCCGTCGCCAGCAACACCACCGCCGCAACCCACCACACCCGCCCGCGCACTGTCTCCACCTCCCGGTGACGTCCCGCCCCGAATGCCCGTCGGCCACCGTACGGAAAGAGCGGACGGGAGGAAAGTCGTCAGTCGTCCACATACGGACAGTGCCGACAGCCACGCCCACAGCACGTGCCTCGCCGGGCGAGGAAACCGGCGCTGAGCACGAACAGTCCGGTCGCCGGGTCGAGGTAACCGGACTCCCCGGCGGCGAGTGCGGCGGCGTGCACCGCCAGGATCCGTTCCCGGTCGGGGTGGTCGTCGGGCAGCCGGGACGGGTGCGGCTCGGTCAACGCCCGACCCGCCAACGGCACCCGCTCCCCACCCACCGCAGCAGTGTAGGAAAACAGGGGACGCCCCCGGACATCGTGGTCCGGGGGCGTCCCCTGTCGCTCAGGCGCGTGACTGCCGCCCTCAGCGCAGACGAGACCGCGACGGGTCAGCTGCAGCCGCTGGTGGAGCCGCACCCCTCACAGACGTAGCAGCTTCCGGCGGGGCGCATCTTCGTACCGCAGGTGAAGCAGAGCGGTGCGTCGGCGGCCTTGCCGATCACGGCCTCCAGGAGTTCGGTGCTGGAGCCGACCGCCGGAGCAGGCTTGGCGGCGACGACGTCGGCGACCTCCTGGGCGGGCTGGGCGACCGGACCGATCTTGGGCTCCGGCGCGGCCTCCACCGGCGCGGAGGCGGCCATCGCGGTGAGGTCGGTGCCGTTCGCCTCCGCCTCCGCCTCGGCCCGCAGCTGGGCGGCGCGCTCCTTGGCGGTGAAGATGCCCAGCTCGGCGCGGCGGTCGTACGGCAGGAAGTCCAGCGCCAGCCGACGGAAGATGTAGTCCATCACCGAGGCGGCCATCCGCACGTCCGAGTCGTCGGTCATCCCGGCCGGCTCGAACCGCATGTTGGTGAACTTGCTGACGTACGTCTCCAGCGGGACGCCGTACTGCAGCCCGATGCTGATCGCCACCGAGAAGGCGTCCATCACACCGGCCAGGGTGGAGCCCTGCTTGGACATCTTGAGGAAGACCTCGCCGAGCCCGTCGTCGGGGTACGACGAGGCGGTGAGGTAGCCCTCGGCACCACCGACGGAGAAGCTGACCGTCTGCGACGGGCGCTTCTTCGGCAGCCGCTTGCGCACCGGGCGGTACTCGACGACCCGCTCGACGGCCGGCTCCGCCACGGCGGCCGGGGCCTCGGCGACCTCCGCCGCACCCTTGTTCGGCTTCGCCACCGACAGGGGCTGGCCGACCTTGCAGTTGTCCCGGTAGATCGCCAGCGCCTTCAGGCCGAGCTTCCAGCCCTCGAAGTAGATCTTCTCGACGTCGGCGACGGTGGCCGCCTCCGGCATGTTCACCGTCTTCGAGATCGCCCCGGAGATGAACGGCTGCACCGCCGCCATCATCCGCACGTGGCCCATCGGGGCGATGGAACGCTCACCCATCGCGCAGTCGAAGACCGGGTAGTGCTCCGGCTTCAGGCCGGGGGCGTCCACCACGTGACCGTGGTCGGCGATGTGCTCGACGATCGCCTCGACCTGCTCCTCCGGGTAGCCCAGGCTGCGCAGGGCACGCGGCACCGTCTGGTTGACGATCTGCATCGAGCCGCCGCCGACCAGCTTCTTGAACTTGACCAACGCCAGGTCCGGCTCGACGCCGGTGGTGTCGCAGTCCATCATCAGGCCGATGGTGCCGGTCGGGGCGAGCACGCTGGCCTGCGAGTTGCGCCAGCCGTTCTTCTCGCCGACCTTGTTGCCCTGGGTCCACTGCTTCGTGGCCTCACGGACGATGGCGGTGGCGACCGTACCGCTGGGCTTGATCTCGTCGTTGGCGGCGGCGTGCTTGCGCATGACCCGCTTGTGCGGCTCGGCGTTGCGGGCGTAGCCCTCGTACGCGCCGACGATCCCGGCCAGCTCCGCCGAGCGGCGGTACGCGGTACCGGTCATCAGCGAGGTGATCGCCGCCGCGACGGAACGCCCCTGGTCCGAGTCGTACGGCAGACCGGAGGCCATCAGCAGCGCGCCGAGGTTGGCGTACCCGATGCCGAGCTGCCGGTAGGCACGGGTGGTCTCGCCGATCTTCTCCGTCGGGAAGTCGGCGAAGCAGATCGAGATGTCCATCGCGGTGATGACGAACTCGACCGACCTGACGAACTTCTCCACCTCGAAGCCACCGTCGGAGCGGAGGAACTTCATCAGGTTCAGGGAGGCCAGGTTGCACGAGGAGTTGTCCAGGTGCAGGTACTCCGAGCACGGGTTCGACGCGGTGATCCGCCCGGTCTCCGGGCAGGTGTGCCAGTCGTTGATGGTGTCGTCGTACTGCAGACCG
This sequence comes from Micromonospora sp. NPDC000207, assembly GCF_040300925.1. NCBI lineage: Bacteria > Bacillati > Actinomycetota > Actinomycetes > Micromonosporales > Micromonosporaceae > Micromonospora > Micromonospora sp. NPDC000207. Next base: position 4,866 of record NZ_JBEPEQ010000021.1, on the reverse strand, counting down.
GGGTCGGCGCACTCCCAGGCGGCCTGGGAGATGGTCCGGAACAGCTTCTTGGCGTCGATGGTCTCGATCACCGCGCCGTCGAGTCGGCCACGCAGGTCGAACCCGCCGCCGCCCTCCACCGCGCTCATGAACTCGTCGGAGACCCGGACCGAGTTGTTGGCGTTCTGGTACTGGACGCTGACGATGTCCGAGCCGCCGAGGTCCATGTCGAACCCGGCGTCGCGCAGCGCGCGGATCTTGTCCTCCTCGCGCGCCTTGGTGACCACGAACTCCTCGATGTCGGGGTGGTCCACGTCGAGGATGACCATCTTGGCGGCCCGCCGGGTGGCCCCGCCGGACTTGATGGTGCCCGCGCTGGCGTCCGCGCCCCGCATGAAGCTGACCGGTCCGGAGGCGGTGCCACCGGAGGAGAGCAGCTCCCGGGAGGAGCGGATCCGGGACAGGTTCACCCCGGAACCGGAGCCGCCCTTGAAGATCAGCCCCTCTTCCTTGTACCAGTCGAGGATCGAGTCCATCGAGTCGTCGACGGCCAGGATGAAGCAGTTGTGGACACGGAGGTTCCCGGCCAGGAACTCGCCGCTCTCGGTCTGGATGTCGTAGACCGCCATCGCGCCGAGCGGCTCGATGCGGTCGACCTCCAACTGCTTGACGTCGTTGGCCGGACGACCCGGCTTGGCGAAGCCCGCCTCCAGCTTGGCCATCTTCTCCGCGCCGACGAACCCGATGTGCGTGGCGAAGGCGTCACGGTCGCCGTCGTTCTGGATCCGGACGGTCCAGATGTCCTGGCGGTCCGGCCGGGGGTCGGCCTTACGCGACACGTGGGAGAAGATCCCGAACCGCAGGAGCAGGCTCTGAACCCCCCGGACCAGCTCCTCGGAGATCATGTCTGCGGCGACGAGGGTCGAGCTCTCCCGCGACGAGACGTAACCCTCGGCCTGGAAGATGCTGCGCAGGTACGCGGCGACGACCGGGAGCGGTGCGGTCAGGAGTCGCTGCGGCACCGTCATCTCGGCGCCACGGACCGACAGGTTCCACTTGTCCACGAAGGGGCGCAGGCGCTCCCCGTGGAGGCGGGTCCGCCGACGGTCCAACGTCTCGTCCTGGGTCGCCACGGTCCGCACCTTGCGGTGCGCGTCGGGGAAGACCTCGTCCAGGGAGCCGGTCACCCAGTCCAACTCGTCGTCGTTGACGGTGATCGCCTCGATCGTCAACGACCGGTTGGCGCCCTCGGTGTACTGACCGACGAACCTGTCCGACTGCAACCACCCGGCGAGGGCGGCCTCCCGGATCTCCCGCAGGTCGATCTGGTCCTCGCCGTAGGCGTACGTCCGGTGCCATTCGAGCTGGTCACCCGGCTTCAGGGTGCCCGCCTCCACCCACTTGCCGCTACCGGCCCCGGTGCTGAGCCAGACGACGTGGTCCGGCGTGACGTCGAGCTGGTAGCCCGCCTTGGTGTGCAGCCGGATGACCTCACGGACACCGTTGTCCTTGACGGCGACGATCCTGGTCAGGCCGCTCGCGTCGTACACCTTGGTGCCAACGGCCCCGTCCTCGACCAGCTTGCCGATCGGCACCAGCCCACCAGGGGTGCTCACCAACGAGTCGTACGGCAGACACGCCGAGACCTGCTGGGGTGACGGCGTACCGACGTTGAACCAGACCGGGGAGTTGAAGCTGAACACCTGGTGCAGCAGCATCCAGGTCAGTTCGTGCTCGAAGATCTCGGCGTCGCCGGGGGTGGCGAAGTATCCGTGCAGCTCACCGGCCTTGCGGTAGGTGACCACCACCCGGTCGATGAGCTGCTTGAGCGACCACTCCCGCTCCGGGGTCCCCACCGCGCCCCGGAAGTACTTGGTGGTCACGATGTTGGCGGCGTTGACGCTCCACGCCTCGGGGTACTCCACCCCGCGCTGCTCGAAGTTGATCGAGCCGTCCCGCCAGTTGGTCATGACGATGTCGCGTCGTTCCCAGGCGACCTCGTCGTAGGGGTGGACCCCGTCGGTGGTCCAGACCCGCTCGACCTTGAGTCCCGCGCCGGCCTTCGACCGCGACCGGCTGGTTGTCACGCCGTCCCCCGCCATCTCATCCACCCCTCGTCCGCGCAGCATCGCACCACGCATGGTCACTGTCGTGAAAAAATCGGAAAAAGCTCAGTTGGTACGGCCGTCGGCCCGCGCCGCGCCGTCGGCGATCCCCACCGTCACGGTGGGGTCGCCCGGGGGCGCAGTCGCCGGTACGCGGTCGGCCGGAGCAGGGTCGCCTGCCTCCCGGGCCCGCGCCACCTCCCGCAGCGTCTCGATCTCCCGCTCGAAGTCGGCGAGGGAGTCGAACGACCGGTAGACGCTGGCGAACCTGAGGTACGCCACCTCGTCCAGGTCCCGCAGGGGGCCGAGGATGGCCAGTCCCACCTCGTGGCTGGGCAGTTCGGCAGCGCCCTTGGCGCGGACGGTCTCCTCCACCCGCTGGGCGAGCAGGGCGAGTGAGTCGTCGTCGACGGGTCGCCCCTGGCATGCCTTGCGCACCCCGCCGATGATCTTCGTACGGCTGAAGGGCTCGGTCACCCCGCTGCGCTTGACCACGGCGAGGACGGCCTCCTCGACTGTGGTGAACCGCTTGCCGCACTCGGTGCAGGACCGCCGACGACGGATCAGCTGACCGTCGTCGGCCTCCCGCGAGTCGACCACCCGGGAGTCGGCGTGTCGGCAGTACGGACACCGCATCGCCCGACCTCCTCGCCATCGATTCGCAGGCAGCACCAGACACCCCCGTCGCACGCGCCGGGGCGACGGCAGCCATCACCGATGGCTGCCGACTGGCTGGCGGTACGGGGAGTGCGGTCGGTAGTCGAACCCAACCTGTAGGCGACTTACACCCATGTGACTACTACATCTAGGGGTCGACCGTATGCCGCTGACGGACCCCGGTCAAGTTGACCGGCGTGTCCGGCGCGTCACCACACCATCCGGTCACCACCCCCGCACACCCGGCGTTGCACCACCGCACGGACCAGGGCGGATTCCCCCCACGGACCCGGGCGGACCCACCGCGTGGACCGGGCCGGCCCGCCTGGCGCAGCGGGCCGGACCCGTCCGAGTCTCCAACGCCTCGAACCCGACCGGGTTACCCACCCCGCCGACGATCCGATCGCACACCTGTTCCAACCGGACGTATCATCGGCAGAACAGCGGTTCGGAATACCGGGCATCCGTCACCGACACCCCGAAAACGGTCGTACAGATGTTTGAAAATGGCCGATCCCACCTATACGGTCAGGAACAGTCGGGCAGCACCGCAACGGCGGGTCGCCCGGCCTTCACCGTATGCACCACGTGCCGCAAGGCAGTCAGCGCCGACCAGGGAGGACGGACGTGACCGAGGAGCGGGCCAGCCGGCCGAAGCACCCGCAGCAGAAGACCGACGCGGGTCCACCGGCCAGTCGGCGTCGTGGCGCCCCGCGTAGCCGTCCCGGCCAACCCGCCGTACGGCCGGTCGCCCCGGTGAGCGCGTTCTCGGAGCCGGCCACCGTCGACCTGACCGCTCGGCAGCGCCGGATCCTGGAGTTCATCCGGACCTGGGTCGACCGGCACGGTTACCCACCGAGCGTCCGGGAGATCGGCGAGGCGGTCGGCCTCGTCTCGCCCTCCAGCGTCGCCTACCAGCTCAAGGAGCTGGAGAAGAAGGGCTTCCTGCGCCGCGACCCGAACCGCCCCCGGGCGGTGGACGTCCGCACTCCCGGCGACGCCGTCGACGACGAGCTCTCCCGCGCGCAGCGCCCCGCCCCGGCGTACGTGCCGATGCTGGGCCGGATCGCCGCCGGTGGCCCGATCCTCGCCGAGCAGTCGGTGGAGGACGTCTTCCCGCTTCCCCGCGAGTTGGTGGGTGAGGGCGAGGTCTTCATGCTCCAGGTCAAGGGCGACTCGATGCTCGACGCGGCGATCTGTGACGGCGACTGGGTGGTGGTGCGCCAACAGCCCACCGCCGACTCCGGCGAGATCGTGGCAGCGATGCTCGACGGTGAAGCAACCGTCAAGACCTACCGTCGCCGCGACGGGCACGTCTGGCTGATGCCGCAGAACCCGGCCTTCGACCCGATCCCGGGCGACGACGCCACCATCATGGGACGGGTCGTCGCGGTGCTGCGCCGGATCTGACCGGCCCGAACTCGTGCCGTCGCAGGCAGTCGGCAGGGTCAGTACCGCTCACCCCGGTAGTCGTTCGGGCCGTCGTCACGCCGCCGACCACGGGAATCCTGGTCTCGGGAGTCAGGATCCCGAGGTGCCCGGCGCGGTGGTTCGGCCCGGCCGCCGCCGTAGACCCCGCCCCGACCGCCTCCACCGGCCTGGCCGCTGCGGCCACCGCCTCCGCCGGGCTGGCCGCCCCGGTTGCCCTGAGGTTGTCCGCCCCGACCACCGGCCGGCGGTCGTCCACCACGACCGCCACCGCCCTGGCCACCTGGGCCACCGCGTGGCTGCCCGCCGTCGCGGCCTCCCGAGCCCCCACCGCGTGGCTGCCCACCGCCCTGGCCACCCGAGGCCGCTCCCCCGTAGACCCCGCCGCCACCACGGCCGCCCTCGCTCGCGGCCCGACCACCGCCGTCCTCGGCCGGAGGCCGACCACCGCCGTAGACGCCGCCGCCCCGGCCGGACTGACCGCCGCCGTACACGCCGCCACCGGCCTTGCCACCGGTGGGCTTCCCACTCCCCCCGGGTCGCCCTCCGCCGGCACCACCGGGCCGAGCCGGGCCGGGCTGTCCCCCCGGCCGGGGTACGGCGGCGGCAGCCGCCCGTCCCGAGCCGGCACCGGCACCGGCACCGCCGGGACGGGCCCCCGCACGAGCTGCGGCGGGCGCGTCCTGGTCTCCCGGGC
>NZ_JBEPEQ010000020.1:0-63874 GCF_040300925.1 Micromonospora sp. NPDC000207 | reverse complement strand
CGGGCCGACGCCGCTTCCGTGGACGTCCGCGTTGCCGGTGCACCGACGTCCAGGTCCATCCCGCCCCCCGCCGGCTGTCGCGCAGGTCGCCACGGCGACCCGGGACACCGCCGACGAAGGGCGGGGAAGGGGGTGTCAGTACGAGGAGCCGGAGTCGGCGTTCGACGGCGGCTCGACGGCCTTCGGGGTGCCGGTGGGCAGGCACTCCAGGTTCTTCTTGCCGTTGGGCTGCACGGCGAACCAGGTGCCACCGACGCCCTGGCCCTTCCACTGGCCGGCCTTCTTGTCGCCGATGTAGCGGTAGAGCGGCCAGCCGTCGAGGGTGATCTGACGGGTGCCGTCCTGCCGGGTCACGGTGCCTACCTTCTCGTCGGCGACCCCGTCGAGCTGCGGGTTGCCGTCGGTCAGCGCGGGTGGCCAGACCTGGGCGCACTTGTCGACGCAGTTCGACGCGGCCGGGTCGTTGGTGTCCTTGTCGAAGCGGTAGAGCAGGAAGCCCTTCTCGTCGGTGACGACCTTGCCCATCTTGGGCACCGCCTTACCCTTGAGCGCCTGCGTGAGCTTGACGTTCGACGGGATCGGGGCGGACGTCGGGTCAGCGGTCGGGTCGGCGGTGGGAGCCGCCGTGGGCTCCGCTGTCACCTCCGGGGTCGCCCCCGGGTCGGCAGTCGAGGTGGGTTCGGCGGCGGCGACGGCCACCGGCTCGGCGGGGCCGGGGTTCGTCCCGTCGTAGCCTGCCGGAGCGCAAGCCGTCAGTGCGACCATTGCACCTACCGCCACGACGACGGTCCGCTTCAGGTGTGCCACGTGCCCTCCTCATACTTGGTCAGTCGCTGAGTAGTACGCGGGCGAGCGTGTCAAGGTTGAACGCGTCGAGGTGGCCAATGTCACCGATCGATGGTTGAACCGGTTGGCCGTTTCCTGCGTATCAGGGCGCACCTGGCCGTTTGGCCGGAAAAACACCGATCGGCGCCGGCCCCCGTCGTGGGAGGCCGACGCCGATCGCTCGACGCGAACCGTCAGATCTTCACTGTCACCAGGGCGGTCGCCACCCCTCGGTCGCTGATGTTCTGCACCTGCAACTGCTCGATGTCGCCCCGCTCCACCGCGGTCGTGGCACCCAGTACCAACTTCTCCGAGTTGGTGTTGGTGCCCCAGCCGCCCTCCGGCACCGCCCAGGAGGAGATCACCGCCGTCGACCCGTCCCGGCGGACCACAATCAGTCGGCAGTCACGCGGACCGGGCAGCTTGTTCAGGACGAAGTTGACCTGCGTGCCGTACGGCTTGTCCGAGACGTAGAAGGTCGCCTCCACGCCGGTGCTGGCGTCGGTGCCCGCGTACGGGTCGCCCTCGATCTCGTCCCGGCCGCCGAGCCCCGGTCCCGACGCCGACGGGTTCGGGGTGCCCGGCTCGCCCACCGGGGCTGTCACGTTCGGCTGGGCCCCCAACTCCGACGGGGCGCCGCCCTCGGTGACACTGGCGATGCCCACCCCGGTCAACCCGCCGAAGACCACCACCGCCGCCGCCGTGGTGAGGATCTGCCGGAACCGCTGGCGACGTCGCTGGCCGCGTACCGCTGCCAACGTACGGTCCAGCAGCCGGGGATCCGTGGCGGTCTGCTCCATCGCCGTCATCGTCTCGCCGTCGATGTCGGAGAGCATCCCCACCACCGGGACCATCGTCTCCAACTCCGCCGCACACGCCCAGCAGGCGGCGAGGTGCTCCTCGAACCGTTCGGTGTCCTGCTCGTCCAGTACGCCGAGCGCGTACGCCGCGACGTCCATGTGCTCCGTCCGGCTCACTCCGTCACCCCCCTCTCCTGTAGCGCCGTGCGCAGTGCACGAAGTGCGTAGTAGACCCGCGACTTCGCGGTGCCCAACGGCAGTCCCAGCTCCTCGGCCGCCTCGGGCACGGTCCGTCCCCGAAAGTACGTGGCCACCAGGATCTCCCGGTGTGACTGACTCAGCGTACGCAGAGCGTCCGCCACAGTCATCGTCCGCAACACCCGCTCGGTGCTGTCCGCCTCCGCGAAGGCGGTCAGATCCCGGTCGTACGTCTCGGGCGGGCGGGCCTGTTCACTGCGGTGCTCGTCGATCGCGATCCGCCGGGCCACCGTCACCAGCCAGGGTCGCAACGACCCCTGCCCCTGGACGCCCAGCCGGTGCGCGTTACGCCAGGCCCGCAGCAGCGTCTCCTGGACGATGTCCTCGGCGCGCTGCCGGTCACCGCCGGTCAGCCGCATCACGAAGGCCAGCAGCGGACCGGCGTGTTCGGCGTAGAGCAGCCGGATCAACCGGTCCGAGTGACCCGCGTCGTCCGGAGCCTGATGGCGTCCGGTCGTCGGTCGCGGGGTCACCGGGTCATTCTGGCGATCGACCGAACGGGCGTCGACCCCCCGGGTCGAGCGGGAGACCCGGGACTGGGAGCGGGCGGACATCCAGTCCGCCCGGACCCGGTCGCCGTGCCAGCCGGCCGCCACCGCATGCATGCAGACCTCCGGAACGTCCTGTCAGCTCAGTCGGCCCCCCAGCGGACTCCAGTGGACTCCGTCGAGCAGGGCTGCCCGGTGATACGCAGGTGTCGCGCCAGCGGATCAACGACCGGCGGAAAAAAATCCCGAAGGTGGTGCGACCGAGCCCGTGGCGTCCGCGTCGTGCACCACCGAGGTGCCCCCGGCGAACCGGTCCAGCTCCGCACCGGCCACCACCCGGCCCGGGAACCAGTCCCCGGCCGCCCGCCGGGTCAGCTCCGGCACCGGGGGGTCCGTCCGCCCCGCCACCAGCACCAGATTGCCGAACCGTCGGCCACGCAGCACCGCCGCGTCGGCCACCACACAGGCGTACGGCAGGACCGCCCGCACCGTCGTCACCTGCCCCCTGGCGTGTCGCAGCGGTGGCCCGTCCGCCACGTTCGCCAGGTACCACCCGTCCGGTCGCAGCACCCGGGCCACCTCGGCGACGTACTCCACGCTGGTCAGATGCGCCGGGGTACGGGCACCGGCGAACACGTCGGCCACCACCACGTCGAAGCTCGCGTCCGGGGTGGACGCCAACATCGCCCGTGCGTCGGCCACCCGTACCCGGATCCGGAGGTCGGCCGGCCACGGCAACGCCCGGCGGACCAGCTCCACCAGGGCACCGTCGACCTCGCAGACCCGTTGGGTGGAGCCGGGACGGGTCACCCCGACGTACCGGGGCAGGGTCAACGCGCCCCCACCGAGGTGCAGCACCCGCAGCGGTGTCCCCGGCGGGGCGACCAGGTCGAGGGCGGCGGCGAACCGTCGGACGTACTCGAACTCCAGGTGGGTCGGGTCGGCCAGGTCGACGTGCGACTGCGGGGCACCGTCGAGCAGAAGGGTGAACGAGCGTGGCCGGTCCGGGTCGGGGACCAGTTCGGCCCGGCCGGTGTCGACCTGCTCGACCAACCGGTCCGTACCGCGCCGCCGACCCATCAGCGCCCGGCCCGGGCGGCGGCGGTCAACGCCCGGTGCAGCAGCCGGGCGTCGCCCAGCAACGCCCGCAACCGGCGCTCCAACCCGGCGATCGGCACCAGGTTCTGCGGCGCCCGTGGATCCTTGTACGGCGTGGACGCGAACCGGGGGAGCGTCACCAGCGACAGGTCGGCCAGCCCGATCGCCGCCGACTCGGGCAGCTCCGCCGAACACTCCACCCTGACGACCCCCGCCCACGGGGCCCGACTTGCCACCGGCAGACGCAGATACCAGGAATAGCCACCCCAGGCGGTGCCCAGCCGGAACACCGGCGACCGCTGCCCCGACCGCAGCCCGGTCACCACAGAGGTCAGCCGGGCGTCGAGGTACTGGCTGTGCTGGGTCTTGACGTACCCCAGGGTGCGCGGGAGATTGCGCCGACTCCGCAGCGGACCGTCCACCACCAGCAGGTCGCCGTCGGTGCGGGCGGCCCCGGAGACCTCCACCTCCAGGGCGGTCAGCGGCCCCTGGACCGCCGCAGACAGCTTGTTCATCTCCCCGCTGCCCCCCACCCGGTGCACCGGGTACCGGATCCGCCCGGCCACCACCTCCCGCGCCGACGGGCTCGCCGTGAACAACCCCCGGCCCACAGTCGCCCCCGCCAGGCTCGCCGCCCCCCGCACCAGGTCGCAGCGGACCACCCCGGCGGCGTACGAGGCGGCCACCCCGGGGAAGGAGGTCCCGTCCGGCTCCGCCGTCCAGACGCTGGCGTCGATCCGGCGTACCCCGTCGACCAGGAGGACCACGTCCGGTGCCGAGACGTCCCGGCAGACGTCGATGGCCCGCCAGTCCACCACCGGGAGCTCCACTGTGGCGTCGACCTGGGCGCTGCTCGGCGTCGCCGGCCCGGCCGGGGCGGCCTCGAAGGAGGCCCCGTACCCCGGGTCCCAGGAGTCGACGAACAGCTGCGCCCCGGCCGGTTCCTCCCCCGTCGTCACAGCCCGGTCCGTTCGACGCGGGCGGTACGGGCGTCCTTGCGGACCTCGAACCGGACCGGGATCCGTTCGGCCAGGGCGGGTACGTGGGTGACCACCCCGACCATCCGGTCCCCCCGGGCGGCGAGGCTCTCCAGGGTGGCGGCCACGGTGTCCAACGTGGCCACGTCGAGGGTGCCGAACCCCTCGTCGAGCACTATCGACTCCAGGCTCGCCGAGGTGGTGGAGAGCCCGGCCAACTGTTCGGAGAGGGCCAGGGCCAGGGCGAGCGAGGCCTGGAAGGTCTCCCCGCCGGAGAGGGTCCGCACCCCGCGTCGCAGCCCGGCGTCGTGGTGGTCGACGACGAAGAACTCCCCCTTGTCGTGGACCAGGTCGTACTGGCCGCAGGAGAGTTCCCGCAGGATCCGGGACGCCCCGTCGACGAGCAGGTCCAGCGCCTCGGCCAGCAACCACCGCTCGAAGTTGTTGGCCCGCAGGTGTCCGGCCAACGCCCGCGCCAACCGGGCCTCGCGTTCGTGCCCGGCCCGCTGCTCACGCAGCCCGGCGGCCTGCTCACGGCGCTCCACCAACCGACGGTGACCCGCCTCGGCCCGCTCCACGGCGACCGCCGCCACCCGGACCGGATCGTCGTCCGGGGTCAACCCGGCGGCGGCGAGCAACTCGGCGATCCGCCCCTGGACGACCTCGGCCGCCCGGTGGGCCGCGTCGACCGCGGCGGCCCGCTCCGTCCGTTCGGTGTGTCGGCGGGCGGCCTGACCGGCGGCCCACTCGGCGAGGGCCGCCCAGGCGGCGCTCACGTCGTCCCGGTCGGCTGCCGGGGGTGCCAGCCGGGCCAGCCCGTCCCGGGTCGCGTCGAAGTCACGCCACGAGGTCCGCAGCCGTTCCTCGGCCGCGTCCACCGCCCCCCGGGCCCGGCGGGCCGCGTCCCGGCCGGACCCGACCGCGCCCGCCGCCTCGTCCAGGGCCCGGCGCAGCCGGGCGTGCTCGGCCAGGTCGTGCCGGAGCGCCTCCGGGGTGGCGGCCCCGGCGAGCCGGTCGTCCAGCTCGGTCAGCCGGTCCCGCAGCTGGTCGTGGCGGGCCCGGGCGCGCAGCAGCACCCGCTCCAGGTCCCGGGCGGCCACGTCCCGGTCCTGCACCGCGCGTTTCGCCGAGTCGCTCTCGGCACGGGCCGTCTTCCCGGCGGCGACGGCCGCGGCCACCGCCGACCCGGCCGGCAGCGCCGGCACCCGGGACACCTGCTGCTCGCAGACCGGGCAGGGCACACCCGCCGCCAGGTGGGCGCGCAGCGCCGCCGCCTGGTCCGCCGCCTTGGCGTCCTCGTGCGCCGCGAACGCCGCCTCCAACACCGACTCGGCCCGTTCGGCGGCCGTCCGGGCCTGCGCCAGCGCGGCCACCGCCGCCTCGTGTTCGTCCTGGGCCAGGGTGAGCGCCGGGGCCACCTCGGCGAGTTCCCCGGAGATGCGGTCCCGGTCGGCGTAGGCCGACAGCAGCAACCGGGAGGCGCTCTCGTCGCCCACACCGGCCAGCTCACCGCGCAGCTTCTCCTCCCGCTCCTCGGCCACCGTCACCGCCGTCGCGGCCTCCTGGGCCGCGGACCGCGCCGCGCTGACCGCCAGCGCCACCTCGGCCACCCCGTCGGGGGGCCGGACCGCGTCGAGGACGGCCAGGTCGGCGTCGATGGCGGCGAGCGCCGCCCCGGCCTCCCGCTGCGCCGCGCGAGCGGCCTCCCACTCGGGTACGGCGGCCCCGACCGCCCCGGCCAGGTCCCGTGCCTGCTCGACCCGCCCCTGCGCGGCGGCCAGGGCGGCGTCGTCGGTGTCGGTGAGGCCGCCGAGCATCCGGTCGACCTCCTCCAGACGCGCCTCGGCCCGCCCGGCCCGCTCGGTGGCCCGCTTCTGCACCTCCTCGTAGACACCGAGGCCGAGCAGGTTGACCAGGATCTGCTGGCGGGTGGCCGGCTTGGCGTGCAGGAAGTCGGCGAACTGTCCCTGTGGCAGGACCACACAGCTGGTGAACTGCTCGTACGGCAGCCCGACCGCGGCCAGCACCGCCGCCTCCATCTCGGCCGGGGTGCCCGCCACCACCTCACCGAGGTCCTCCGGGCTCAGCCCGGTGTCCAGTTTGGTCACGTCGAACCCGGGTGGCATGAGCTGCAATCCGGCGTTGGCGGTCTTGACGTTGCCCCGGCCGTCCCGCCGGACCACCCGGGTCGCCACGTACCTGTCACCGGCCGACTCGAAGACCAGCCGGACCCGGGCCTCGGTGGCCGACGGGGCGAGGGCGTTGCCCAGTCCCCGGGTCCCGCCCCACCGGGGCACGGTGCCGTAGAGGGCGAAACAGATCGCGTCCAACACCGTGGACTTGCCCGAACCGGTCGGTCCCACCAGGGCGAAGAAGTCCGCGTCGGTGAAGTCGACAGTGGTCGGGTCCCGGAAGACGGTGAAGCCGGCGAGGTCCAGGCGCATCGGTCGCACTACCGGTCGACCTCCTCGAACAGCTCGTCGAACAGCTCCCGGACTCCCTCGTCGGCGTGCCCCCTGCTGTCCAGGTAGTCGGCGAACAGCTCCCGGGGGGAGCGGCCGGCCCGCTGGGCGGTCCGGGTGCCGCTGCCGGGGGCCGGCACCAACTCCGGGTCGATGCGGATCTCCACCGCCGTCGGAAGCAGCTCCTGTACCTGTTCGCGCAGCCCCGCCCGGGGCTGCTCCCGGACGTACACCCGCAGCCAGCCCTCCGGGACGGTGGCCTCGGCCAGCTGCTCCAGGGTGCCCCGGACCGTACGCAGCGGCAGCGCCGCCGTCACCGGGATCTCCCGCACCCGGGCCGCGGTGGTCGGGGTCACCTCCACCACCGTCACCGAGGGGACGTTCTCCTGCTCCCCGAAGTCGACGGCCAACGGGCTGCCGCTGTACCGGATCGGGCACGGGCCGTTGATCCGCTGTGACCGGTGCAGGTGTCCCAAGGCGACGTAGTGCGCGGTGCCGGGGAAGACCGAGGCCGGGACGGCGTACCCGAGGACCGTGTGCGCGTCCCGTTCCCCGCCGCCGACCGCCGCCCCGACCACCGTCAGGTGGGCGGTGACCAGGTGCACCCGACCCGCCTCGTCGAACCCCTCGCAGAGCCGGGCCAGGATCCGGCCCAGGTGGTCGGCGTAGGTCTGGTTGGCCTCGGCGGCGGTCAGGTCGTACATCTCCACCGCCCGGACCGCGTACCGCTGGGACAGGAACGGCAGCGCGGCGACCCGCCACCGCTCGCCGTCGGCGGTGACCCCGTCGACGACGTGGTCGTCCGGGTTCTCCCGGACGCTGCCGCGCAGGGTGATCCCCGCCGCCTCGGCCCAGGGGCGCAGTGCGTCCAGGGCCGCCCCGTTGTCGTGGTTGCCGCCGATGGCCACCACGTCGGCCCCGAGCCGGCGCAGCGCGGTCAACGCCCTGGTGACCAGCCGGGTCGCCTCCGGGGTGGGGGCCGCCGTGTCGTACAGGTCACCGGCGACGATCACCAGGTCGGGGCGCTCGGTGCGGGCGACCTCGATGACCCCGGCGAGGACCTGCTTGTGCTCCTCGGCCCGGGACCGCCCCTTGAGCACCTTGCCGACGTGCCAGTCGGAGGTGTGCAGGATCTTCATCGGGAGGTCACCTGACTACTAGAACGGGATGTCGTCGTCGCTGCCGCCGCCGGAGCCGACCACCGCGAACGGGTCGGTCGTCCCGGTGATCGACCGGAGGGTCTGCGAGGGGGCCCGACCGGCCTCGGAGACCCGGGTGGCCCAGGCCGGGAAGGGGAACTCCAGGCAGAGCGGGACCGGGATGTCCGGCTGGTTGACGAACATCGTCCCCGGCTTGGCCAGCAGGGCCCGCTGCCGCTGGGCGGGCGGGAGGAAACCGTACTCCGGGCGGGACGCCTCGGCGGGGTCCAGCCGACCCACCACCCGGATCGCGGAGTTCGTGACGATTCGCCGCTCCACCTCGCTGGCGGTCTGCTGCGCCCCGACCAGGATGACGCCGAGCGAGCGTCCCCGCTCGGCGATGTCGAGCAGCACCTCCTTGATCGGGGAGGAACCCTCCCGGGGGGCGTACTTGTTCAACTCGTCCAGGACGACGAAGAGCAGCGGCTTGGCGGTCCCGGCCTTTTCCTTGCGCTCGAACTCGCTCTTGAGGGTCACCCCGACCACGAACCGCTGCGCCCGGTCCGGCAGGTTGTGCAGGTCGACCACTGTGACCTGGGCGCTCTCGGCGGTGTTGATGCTGTGCGGGCGTCGGGTGGCGAGGTCGCCCCGGATCAGCCGGGACAGGTCCTTCTTGCTGCCGATCAGCCGCCGGGCGAAGGCGTTGACGGTGCCCAACCCGACAGCGCTGCCCGCCCAGTCGCTCCGGGTCTCGTCGTCGTTGAGCTGCTCCACGATGTGGTCTACCAGGTCGCCGTAGCTGCCCAGGCGCACCCCGTCGATGCTCACCCCGCCGTCGGCGGGCTGGGCGTACCGGGCCAGGTGGGCGGCGACCGAGTGGACCACCATCGTGTACTGCTGGCGCTCGTCGTCGGCGTCGGCGAAGACGTACGGCAGCAGCCGGTCGGCGCAGAACTCCGACAGCGTCCAGTAGAAGCTGTCCACCCCGCTGAGTCGGCTGCTCACGTCCGGGGTGCCGGAGGAGTCGCCGACCCGGGGCGGGGCGTACACCCGGACGTCGGCGAAGGCACCGGCGTCCAGGCCGAGTTTGGCGTACCCGGCCCGGGTGGGTTCGTCGAGGCGGGTGTTGGGATGGTCGAGGAAGAGCAGGTCCTCGCCCTTGACGTTGAAGATCAGCGCCTTGGCGTTGACAGCGTCCCCGCCGAGGACCCCGGACCGGAACACCGAGTAGAGCAGGAAGGTGGCGAAGCTGGTCTTGGTGGCGACCCCGGAGATGCCGGAGATGGAGACGTGCGCCCCCCGGGTGCCGTCGAGGAAGTCGGCGTTGAGGTAGACCGGCACCCCGTCGCGGCCCATCCCCATCGGGATCCGCCGCTCCATCCGGTCGAAGTGCAGCGCCCGGGCCCGGGCGTCCCCCTCGGCGCGGTGCACCACCGCCCCCGGCGAGGGCGGCACGTAGAACTCCGGGTCGACCCGGGTGGTGGTGATCTCGGCGGCCTCCTGGACCATCGCCGGGAGGGTGCCGTCGGCGATGGCGAAGACGTCCGAGTCGAACTGCGCCCCCTCGTGCCGGGCCCGGACCTGGGTCACCACCCCGGCGATGGTCACCGGCTCCCGGTCGGGCAGCTCACGGCGGGTCACCACCACGTCGTCGAGCTGTAGGTAGCTGCCGGGGGCCACCGCCGTCCAGAACTGCAACGGGGTGGCGTCGGCGGTGCCGAGCACCCGGCCGACGCCGCCCGCGCCGTCGAACTCGTCGTCGGTCATCGGGGGACTCCGGTCAGCCGGGTGTCTCGGTCAGCGCACACGTCCTGCATCCTGCCCGAGGAGTGTGACAGGTTGCCACGCGACGTGCCGCCGCCACCGGCAGCGACAGCCGGCACACTGTCGGTGTCGACGGACTCCGGCGGCGGGCGACCCCGGACCGGCGGCGGGCGACCCCGGACCTGTGGTCGGCGGTGCCCTGCAACGGTCAGTCGCGGGCGTACCGGAGCAGGAGGGTGCCGTCGTCGGCGCCGAGGACGTGCCGCAGCGGCAACCGGCGGGGGAGCGTCTTTTCCCCGGCCGTGATCCGTCCCGCTCCCGGACCGGCCAGCAGCGGGGAGACGGTCAGGCAGACCTCGTCGACGAGGTCGGCGGCGGTGAGCGCGCCGAAGAGTCGGGGGCCGCCCTCGCAGAGCACCTGCCCGAGCCCACGGCGGCGCAGTTCGACCAGCCCGGCGGCGAGGTCCACCCGGTCGGTGCCGCACCGGAGGAGGTCGACGACGTCGGTCAACCCGGGGGGCGGCACTGCGGCGTCGTGGGTGAGCACTATCGGCCGGACCGGGGCGTCGGCGAACGCTGCCTGCCCGGGGTCGAGGGCCAGGGATCCGGAGACCACCACCAACGTCGGGTACGCAGGCAGTCCCCGCTCGGTCCGCCAGGCCCGGCGTCGTTCGTCCAGGCGCAGGGCGCGGTAGCCCTCCTCGCGTACCGTTCCGGCGGCGACCAGCAGACCGTCGCAGAGCATCCGGAGCAGCCGGAAGACCCGCTTGTCCGGCTCGCCGGAGAGCCCTTCGGAGAGTCCGTCCACACTGACCGCCCCGTCCAGACTGGCCACGAAGTTCATCCGCAGGCGCGGTCGGTCGGCCCGTTCGTACAACGCGGTCAGTTCGGTCTGCGACAGCCCGGCGGCGGTACGGGGGGCCGGCGGATCGACCTCGGACGGCGGCAGGAGCCGGTGGATTGCGGTGGGTACGCTCATTCGCCGGCCGGCCCGGTCACCACAGGGGTCGGTACGGGAGTACGGTGCTGGCAGTCACACCAGTTCCGGCCGGGGCACTCGTCGTGCCGCCGTGCCCGGCACGCTCGGCAGATCATGCCGCCAGCCTAGGCCGAGGAAGGACAGGGCCGCATGTCCCGTCAGATCTTTCAGCTGAAGGGGCCCCTGTTCGGGCCCCGGCCGACCCCGTGGCGGATTCTGGTGCCGGGGGGCTGCACCCTGGACCGACCACACAGGGTGGCGGGGTACGCGATGGAGCGGCGGGACTGACCGGTGCGAGCACGATCCGATGGTGGAGGACGTCGTCGTCGCCGACCCCGACGAGGGGCGTCCGAACGGGCCCTGCGGGGCCGTTCGGTGCCCCCGGCGTCACCTCCCGACTGGTGGGACGGTGGCGCTGGGTGGGTGGCTTACCTACCGCCGGTACGGCCCGACCTGATCGCGCAGACGGGCAGGCTTCGGTGCCCCGCAGCCGTCTTTTCGTCTGTCTGGGGCGACGTATTGCCTGCTCAGATCGGTTGTGGCAGGGGTCGGGGAGGTTCTGCCGGGGGTGGCCCCGTCCGGGTCGGCGGTAACGATCTGGGAACGCTGCAAACGGTCTATTGACACTCCTGTAACCCCCCGGCAGTCTCATGGGAGCGCTCCCGGTGCTCGCGGATCCAGCGAACCGGGGCACTCGAAGACGGTCCGGCCCTCCGCCGGGCCCGGCTTCGCGAGCAGCACACCCCACCACGGAAACCCACTGCCTCACCACCGAAAAGAGGGGTCAGGATGAGCGTCACCACGCGGCGCAACCGCATGGCCGTCGCCGCCCTTGCCGCGATCACCGCACTGGGCGGTCTCACGGCCTGCGGCAACGACGAGAGCTCGACCACCGCCGACGGAAAGCCGGCCAAGCTGGTCGTCGACACCTTCGGCGAGATGGGCTACGACGAGCTCGTCAAGCAGTACGAGAAGGAATCCGGCATCAAGATCGAGCTGCGCAAGACCGCCCAGCTCGGTGACTACCGCCCCAAGCTGGTCCGCTACCTCGCCACCGGCAAGGGCGCGGGCGACGTGGTCGCCCTGGAGGAGGGCATCCTCAACGAGTTCAAGGCCAACCCGCGTAACTGGGTGGACCTGCAGCCGTTGGTCGCCGACCACTCCACCGAGTACCTGCCCTGGAAGTGGGAGCTGGGCAAGGCCCCCGACGGCCGGCTGATGGGTCTGCCGACCGACGTCGGCAGCCTCGCGGTCTGCTACCGCAAGGACCTGTTCCAGGCCGCCGGTCTGCCGACCGACCGGGACCAGGTCACCGCCCTCTGGCCGGACTGGAACGGCTTCCTCGCCGCAGGCAAGAAGTACAAGGCCGGCAGCGGCGGCAAGGCCCTGATCGACTCGATCACCGCGGTCTCCAACGGCGTGTTGTTCCAGCAGGGCACCGACCTGTTCTACGACAAGGACAACAACGTCATCGCGGACAAGAGCCCGGCGGTCCGGGCCGCGTGGGACACCGCGACCTCGATGAGCGAGATCTCCGCCAAGGCCCAGACCTGGTCGCCCGAGTGGTCGGCCGGCTTCAAGCAGGGCAGCTTCGCCGCGACCTTCTGCCCGTCCTGGATGCTCGGCATCGTGGCGGACAACTCCGGTCCGGCCAACAAGGGCAAGTGGGACGTCGCCGGCGTGCCGGGCGGCGCGGGTAACTGGGGCGGCTCCTGGCTGTCCGTGCCGGAGCAGAGCGCCCACCAGAAGGAGGCCGCGAAGCTGGCCGAGTTCCTGACCAGCTCCAAGAGCCAGGTCGAGGCGTTCAAGCTCAAGGGCCCACTGCCCACCAACCTGGAGGCCCTGAAGAACCAGGACTTCCTCAGCTACACCAACGAGTACTTCAGCGGGGCCCCCACCGCCAAGATCTTCGGTGAGAGCGTCGCCAACATCAAGCCGGTCCACCTGGGTCCGAAGCACCAGGCGGTCAAGGAGAACGCGCTCGAGCCGGCCCTGCGGTCGTTCGAGAACGGGCAGGCCAACAAGGAGAAGGCCTGGGAGCAGTTCACGAAGGACGCCACCACCCAGGGTGCCTTCTGAGTCAGTCCCATCCGGTGGCGTTCGGGATCCTCCCGAACGCCACCGGTCGGTCCCCCCTCCGCGTACCACCCTGAGCGAGGACCCCGGGCCTCGCCGGGAAAGGAACCCCCATGAGCGAGCGCAAGCGAGCCACCCCTCCGGCCGGCGTCGTGGTGTCCCCAGGCCGTACCCACCGCAGTGGAGTGCCGTCATGAGCCTGTCGACCACGACGGCACCGCCGTCGCCAGCCGCCCCCCGGCCCCCCGCCGCCACCTCCGGGCGTGCCAAGGGAAACCTGCTCAACCGCCTGGACCTCAAGTACTCGCCGTACCTCTACATCGCACCGTTCTTCATCGTCTTCGGCGCGTTCGGGCTGTACCCGATGCTGCGGACCGCCTGGATGTCCCTGCACGACTGGGACATGGTCGGCGACCAGACGTTCATCGGGCTGGACAACTACACCCGCCTGATCTCCGACGACTACTTCTGGAACGCGCTCGTCAACACCTTCGGGATCTTCGCCCTGTCGACGATCCCGCAGCTGCTGCTCGCGCTCTTCCTCGCCAACCTGCTCAACCGCACCTTCCTGCGGGCCAAGACGTTCTTCCGGATGGCCATCTTCATCCCCAACGTGGTCTCGGTGGCCGCCGTCGCGATCGTCTTCGGCATGCTCTTCCAGCGTGACTTCGGCATGTTCAACTGGCTGCTCAGCTTCGTCGGGGTCAGCCCGGTCGACTGGGACGCGGGCAGACTGAGTTCCTGGACGGCGATCGCCTCCATGGTCAACTGGCGGTGGACCGGCTACAACACCCTGATCCTGCTCGCCGGAATGCAGGCCATCCCGAAGGACCTCTACGAGGCGGCAGCCCTCGACGGCGCCAGCCAGTGGCGGCAGTTCTGGCAGATCACCCTCCCCATGCTCAAGCCGACCTTCATCTTCGTGGTCATCCTCTCCACGATCGGCGGCATGCAGCTCTTCACCGAGCCCCTCCTCTTCGCCAACGGCGTGATCCTCGGCGGCGACCAGCGGGAGTTCCAGACCCTGGCGATGTACATGTACGAAATGGGCATCACGAACCTGAACACCGCCGGCTACGGTGCCGCCGTCGCCTGGGCGATGTTCCTGATCATCGTGCTGATGTCGTTGCTCAACTTCGTACTCGTCCGCCGCTCGGCCAAGTGAGGAACGACCTGTGACCTCCGCATCCCAGCGCCTGTGGCGCACCAGCCCGCTGACCTACATCGCACTCGTGCTCGCGGCGCTGCTGTCGATCTACCCGTTCTACTACATGATCGTCATCGGTACCCGCAGCCTCGACCAGATCAACGACGTGCCCCCGCCGATGCTCCCGGGCGGGGAGTTCGGCGCCAACTTCGGCCGGGTTCTCGACAACGACGCCGCCAACTTCCTCACCGGCATGATGAACTCGATCATCGTCTCCTCGGTGGTGACGATCTCGGTGGTGCTGACCGGCTCGCTGGCCGGATTCGCCTTCGCCAAGCTGAAGTTCCGGGGCAGCAACATCCTGCTCCTGGGCATCATCATCACGATGATGATCCCGACCCAGCTCGGTCTCATCCCGCTCTGGGGCATGATGCAGACCCTGGGGTGGTTCGACACCCTCTACGCGGTGACCGTGCCGTTCCTGGTCAGCGCCTTCGGGGTGTTCATGATGCGGCAGTACGCCAGCCAGGCCATCTCCGACGAGCTGATCGAGGCCGGTCGGGTGGACGGCGCGAGCACCTTCCGGATCTACTGGAACATCGTGCTGCCGGCGCTGCGTCCGGCGGCCGGTGTGCTGGGTCTGCTCACCTTCATGGAGACCTGGAACTCGTTCCTGTGGCCGTACGCGATCCTCACCCCGGAGAACCCCACCCTCCAGGTGTCGCTGTCGTTCCTGTCGTACGCCTACTACACCGACTACTCGCAGGTCTTCGCCGCCACGGCGATCGGCACCATCCCGCTGGTCCTGGTCTTCCTCATCTTCGGTCGCCAGATCATCGGTGGGATCATGGAAGGCGCCGTCAAGTCGTGAGCAACCCGGCACCGTCGCCCGGGGTCGGCGTACTCGACCAGGGCGCAGAGTTGACCTTCCCGTCCGGCTTCCTCTGGGGAGCCGCCACGGCGGCGTACCAGATCGAGGGGGCGGCGACCGAGGACGGTCGGGGCCCGTCGATCTGGGACACCTTCAGTCACACCGAGGGCACCGTGGTGGCCGGGCACACCGGCGACGTGGCGTGCGACCACTACCACCGGCTCGCCTCCGACGTCTCGCTGATGGCCGACCTGGGTCTGAAGTCGTACCGGTTCTCGGTCTCCTGGCCCCGGGTGCAGCCCACCGGGTCCGGCCCGGCCAACGCCAAGGGCCTGGACTTCTACCGTCGCCTCGTCGACGACCTGCTCGCCAGCGACATCGAACCGTGGTTGACCCTCTACCACTGGGACCTGCCCCAGCGGCTCGAGGACGAGGGCGGCTGGCCGGCCCGGGACACCGCAGCCCGGTTCGCCGACTACACCCGGCTGGTCGTCGACGCCCTCGGTGACCGGGTGCGGCACTGGACCACGCTCAACGAGCCGTGGTGCTCCGCCTTCCTCGGGTACGGCTCGGGGGTCCACGCCCCCGGCCGCACCGACTCGGCGGCGGCCGTCCGGGCGGGTCACCACCTGATGCTCGGTCACGGACTCGCGGTGCAGGCGCTGCGGGCCGCCCGCCCCGAGGCACAGGTCGGCGTGACCGTGAACCTGTACCCGGTCGACCCGGCCACCGACTCGCCGGAGGACGTCGACGCCGCCCGACGGATCGACGGGTTGGCCAACCGGTTCTTCCTCGACCCGCTGTTGCGTGGTTCGTACCCGCAGGACGTCCGCGACGACCTGCGCCGGATCTGCGACTTCGGCCACGTCCGCGAGGGTGACCTGGCCGTCATCGCGGCCCCGCTGGACCTGGTCGGGATCAACTACTACAGCCGACACGTGGTGGCCGCCGGGCCGCCGGAACCGGCCTCGTCCGGTTTCGTCTCCGGCTCGACCTGGCCGGGCAGCGAGGACGTCCGGTTCGTCAGTCGGGGTGTGCCGGTGACCGACATGCAGTGGGAGATCGACGCCCCCGGCCTCGTGGAGACGCTGCGCCGGGTGCACGAGGAGTACACCGACCTGCCGCTCTACGTCACCGAGAACGGCTCGGCCTTCGTCGACACCGTCGTCGACGGCCGGGTGGACGACGTCGACCGGGTGGCCTACTTCGACGCGCACCTGCGGGCCGCACACGCCGCGATCAGCGCGGGGGTGCCCCTGGTCGGCTACTTCGCCTGGTCACTGATGGATAATTTCGAGTGGGCCTGGGGATTCACCAAGCGGTTCGGCATGATCTACGTCGACTACGACGACGATCAGGCGCGGATCCCCAAGTCCAGCGCCAGGTGGTACGCCGAGGTGATCCGACGCAACGGTCTGGCCGCACAATAGGCGAGGGCCAGCCAGTGGCGGGCGGCTCCGGCGCCTCTCCCAGCTGGGGTGACGCCGGAACCGCCCGATGTCGGAGGAGCAGACCATGACTACGCAGCGCACCCGGTCACTCGGGCGCCCGACCCTCGACGCCGTCGCGGCCCGTGCCGGCGTCGGCCGGGGGACGGTGTCCCGGGTGGTCAACGGCTCACCCCAGGTGAGTCCGGAGGCCCGGGCCGCGGTGCAGCAGGCCATCGCCGAGCTGGGGTACGTCCCCAACCGTGCCGCCCGGGCGCTGGTCACCCAGCGCACGGACTCGGTGGCCCTGGTGGTCTCGGAGTCGGGGGACCGGGTCTTCACCGAGCCCTTCTTCGCCGCCATCGTCCGGGGGATCAGCTCCGGCCTGCTGGAGACGCCTATGCAGCTCTGGCTGGCCATGGCCCAGTCCCCGGTCGAGCGGGAACGCGTCGAGCACCACCTCACCAACCAGCACGTCGACGGGGTCCTGCTGCTCTCGCTGCACGACGCCGATCCGCTGCCCACCCTGCTGGAGGAGCGCGGCCTGCCCACAGTCCTGGGCGGTCGGCCGGCGCGGATGCTCCACCCCGCCGCGACCCCCGGCTGGTACGTCGACGTGGACAACGTCGGCGGTGCCCGACACGCCGTGGAGTACCTGGTCGACCAGGGGCGACAGCGGGTCGCCACGATCGCCGGCCCGCAGGACATGGGGGCCGGGCTGGCCCGGTTGAGCGGGTACCGGGAGGCGGTCAAGGCCGTCGGCACCGGCCTCAACCCCGACCTGATCGCGTACGGCGACTTCAGCGAGGGCAGTGGTGCCGCCGGCATGCGGCGGCTGCTGGAGCAGTGCCCGGACCTCGACGCGGTCTTCGTCGCCTCCGACCTGATGGCCTTCGGCGCGCTGCGGGCGTTGCGGGAGGCCGGTCGTCGGGTCCCGGAGGACGTCGCGGTGATCGGTTTCGACGACGCGCCGGTGGCCCGGCAGGCCGAGCCGCCGCTGACCACAGTCTTCCAGCCGATCGAGGAGATGGGCCGCCAGATGGCCCTGCTCCTGGTCGCCCGGATCCGGGGCGAGGAGGTCACCTCCCCGCACGTCCTGCTGGACACGCACATGGTGCGACGGGCCTCCGCCTGACCCGGTCGCCGGTGACGGTCGGTGCGGTCCGCCCGACCCGGTCGGCGGGGACGGTCGGTGCGGTCCACCCGACCCCGTCGGCGGTGACGGTCGGTGCGGTCCAGCATCGGCCGTCAGGGAAGTTGCACCCGGGTCATCCACCCGCAACACGGACGAAATGGTCATCCGGCAGGCTGGCACCCAGCCTGCCGGATGTGCCGGCCCCGCCGTGTGGAGGGACAGACATGTTGCTCAGAGTTCGGGTGACCCTGCCCGACCGGCCCGGAACCCTCGGCCAGGTGGCCCGGACCCTCGGGGTCTGCGGCGCCGACATCGTCCAGGTCGTGGTGCTGGAGCGGCTCGGCGGGCGGGCGGTCGACGACTTCACGGTGGTCTGGCCGGGCGCGGGTCGGGTCGAGCGGCTGCTGATCGGGTTGGCGGCCATTCCCGGTGTCCAGGTGGACGGGGTCTGGCAGGCGATCGGCGCACCCACCACCACCGGCCAGGACGCGGAGCTGCTGGCCCAGGTGGCGGCGAACCCGACCGACGGGCTCGCCACAGTTGTCGACGCGGTCCCCGGGTTGCTGGCCGCCGACTGGGCGGTGGCCGCCGTGGTGCCCGTCGACTGGGCCTCCCGCGCCGGTGGGGGGCAGGCGAGCGTCGCGCACGCCAGCTGGCGGGCCCCCGCCCCGCCCCGGTTGCCGGAGGTGACCCCGCTGCGGGCCCGGGCGTTGACGAGCGTCGACGGTGGGCACTTCGCGGTGGCACCGTTCGGCCGGGCCGGGCTGGTCCTGCTGGTGGCGCGGGAACGCACCGACACCCTCACCCCGGCGGCGTTCCACAGCACCGAGGTCGACCGGCTGGCGCAGCTCGTCCGGGCCAGCGCCGTCATCCTCGGCGACCGCCTGGACCTGGTCGGCGCGCCCTCGGCGGTCGCCGGGTCCTGACCGTCGGGCCTTCGGCCCGACCCCTCCTCGTCGGCTCGGCCCTGGTTCGGGACCGAGCTGTCGCCCGACCCCTCGGGGTCTCCGGCGACGGGCCGACCCCGGTTCGGGGTCGGCCCGATCCGATTCCGGGTGAATGTGATCTGCGCCCGGTACCGGGCCCGTCACCGCAGGGCAACGCTCTCGCAACAGCGGGCGGCGAAGGTCGGACCAGGCGAGGAAGGGAACGAAGATGGCGCTGTGGCGGATCCGGGCGACGGTGGACGACCGACCGGGCTTCCTGTCGGTGCTCACTGCCAGTCTCGCGCTGCGGGGGGTGAACATCCTCAGCGTGCAGGTGCACACCACCGAGGCCGGTGCGATCGACGACTTCCTCGTGGACGCCCCCGACTCGGTCGACGAGGCCGAGTTGACGGCCGCCGTGGAGCGGGGGCGCGGTCGCCGGTGCTGGGTCCAGCGCAGCGAGGCGCGGGGGTTGGCCGACCCGCCGACCCGGGTCCTCGGCCTGGCCACCCGGCTGGTCCGGGACCCGGAGGCGTCAGGTGAGGCGCTGCGGGTCCTGCTCGGCGCGGACGAGGTGAGCTGGCGTCCCGCCCCGTCTGTCGACCGTCCGGGCCTCGACGACCACCGGATGCGGTTGGCCGACCCGACCGGCGGGACCTTCACCCTGCGGCGGGCCGCCCCGAGCTTCACCCCGGCCGAGTACGCCCGGGCACAGGCCCTGGTGGAGTTGGCAGCGACAGTCGCCCGACGCGCCGAGGACCAGGTCACCGTCGTCGTCGCCGACGGTGCCGAGGTCCGGGTACGCCCGGCGGGCGTCGACGACGTACCGGCGCTTGTCGATCTGCACGAGAGGTCCTCGGAGCGCAGTCGACAGCGACGCTACCTCGGTGGCTGCGGGGTGCCCGCCCCGTCCCGGCTGCGCCGACTGGTCGAACCGGAGCGGGGGGTCACCCTCGTCGCCCTCGACCTCGACGCCCCGGGGGAGCCGGTGGTGGCGATGGCGAACCTGCTGGGCGAGGGGGACGAGGCCGAGGTGGCGCTGCTGGTCCGCGACGACTGGCAACGACGTGGGATCGGCACCGCCCTGCTGCGCCGGGTGGTCCGCCGCGCCGAGCGGGACGGGTACGCCGCCCTTGTGCTGCACGTCCAGGCGGAGAACGTGCCGATGCTGAAGACCCTCCGTCGGCTGGGCCGCCCCACCCCGGTGGACCGGGACGGGCCGCTGCTCACCGTCACCCTGCCGCTGACTGTGACCCCGGCGATCACGGGCTGACCGGGGGCCACGGCTCGGGTGGTGGTCGACGGGGTTCCCAAGCCGTCGATCGGTGGATACATTGTCTGTCATCCATGGGAGCGCTCCCGGGCGCTCATCTGCGGACCCACCCCACCACCGGCCACCGGCGAGTTCCCCCGACGCCGTCTCGCGTACCTCGTCGGCTGCCGGGCACCTTCCGACAGGAGCCCCCGATGCGCCACCGCCCCCGCCCACCGCTCGATCGTGGCCGGCTACGCCGCCTCGTCGCCGCCGGTGCCGCCCTGACCAGCGGACTCGCCCTCGCCCTCACCGCACCCCCGGCCGCCGTCGCCGCCCCGACCACCGCCACCGCCCCCACCACCACCACCACAGCGGCACCAGCCTTCAACTACGCCGAGGCGTTGCAGAAGTCGCTGCTGTTCTACGAGGCGCAGCAGTCCGGCCCGAAACCGTCCTGGAACCGGGTCTCCTGGCGGGGCGACTCGGCGCTCACCGACGGCGCCGACGTCGGAGTCGACCTCACCGGCGGCTGGTACGACGCCGGTGACCATGTGAAGTTCGGCTTCCCGATGGCGTTCAGCACCACGATGCTCGCCTGGGGAGCCGTCGAGTACCGGGCCGGGTACGTCCAGTCCGGCCAGCTCACCCACCTCCTGAACAACCTGCGCTTCGTCAACGACTACTTCGTCAAGGCCCACCCCGCCCCGAACGTCCTCTACGGACAGGTGGGCAAGGGCGACGACGACCACAAGTGGTGGGGGCCGGCCGAGGTGATGCCGATGGCCCGACCCGCGTACAAGATCGATGCGAGCTGTGGGGGCGCGGACCTGGCGGGGGAGACGGCGGCGGCGATGGCCGCGTCGTCGATGGTGTTCCGCCCCACCGACGCCGCCTACGCCGACAAGCTGCTCGGCCACGCCAGGCAGCTCTACACCTTCGCCGACACGGTTCGGAAGAGCTACAGCGAGTGCATCACCGACGCCACCAGCTTCTACCGGTCCTGGAGCGGCTACCAGGACGAGCTGGTCTGGGGCGCGATCTGGCTGTACCGGGCCACCGGGGACGCCGCCTACCTGGCCAAGGCCGAGACCGAGTACGACAGGCTCGGCACCGAGAACCAGTCCAGCCTTCGCTCGTACAAGTGGACAGTCGCCTGGGACAACAAGCAGTTCGGGGCCTATGTGCTGCTGGCCAACCTGACCGGTAGGCAGAAGTACGTGGACGACGCCAACCGTTGGCTCGACTACTGGACCGTCGGGGTCAACGGGGAGAGGGTCAGGTACTCCCCGGGTGGGATGGCCGTCCTCGACTCCTGGGGTGCGCTGCGGTACGCCGCCAACACCGCCTTCGCCGCCCTGGTCTACAGCGACAAGACCACCGACACCACCCGCAAGGCCCGGTACAAGGACTTCGCCGTCCGGCAGATCGACTACGCCCTCGGCGACAACCCCCGCAACTCCAGCTACGTGGTCGGCTTCGGAGCGAACTCCCCGAAGAACCCGCACCACCGTACCGCCCACGGCTCCTGGTGGGACAGCAGCAAGGTGCCCACCGAGACCCGACACGTCCTCTACGGCGCGCTCGTCGGCGGACCCTCCTCGCCGAACGACGCGTACACCGACGACCGCGACGACTACGTGATGAACGAGGTCGCCACCGACTACAACTCGGGATTCACCTCCGCCCTGGCCCGACTCACCCAGGAGTACGGCGGCACCCCGCTCGCGGGATTCCCACCGGTAGCCACCCCCGACATCGACGAGCTGACCGTGGAGACCACGGTGATGCAGAACGAGCCCCGGGCCACCGGACTGAAGGTGATCGTCTACAACAAGTCGGCCTTCCCCGCCCGAGCCCTGACCGACGGCAGGTTCCGCTACTACTTCCGCCCCGACGGCACCGGGCCGGTCCAGGTCACCCCCGGCTACACCCAGGGCTGTCCGTCCCCGACCACCGCCAAGCAGCACTCCGCCGACCTCTGGTACGTCGAGGTCGACTGCACCGGCCACACCATCGCCCCCGCCGGACAGTCGGCCCACCGGATGGAGGTGCAGTTCAAGGTCGGCGTACCGGAGGGCGGGACCTGGAACCCGGCCGACGACCCCTCGTACCAGAGCACCGCCGGACCCAACCGGAACGTTCCCCTCTACGCCGGGACCACCCGGGTCTGGGGCACCGAGCCCGGACCGTCGGCCCCCGACACCACCCCACCCACCGTCCCGGGCACCCCGGTCGCCTCCGGACTCACCTCCACCTCGGTCACCCTCACCTGGCCGCCCTCCACCGACACCGGCGGCAGCGGGCTGGCCGGGTACGTGGTCCGCGAGCAGCAGACCGGCAGCGACGTGGTGGTGGTCCGCAACACCACCACCAACAGCCTGACCGTCAACAGCCTCATGCCGGCCCGGACGTACACCTTCTGGGTCAACGCCCGCGACGGGGCCGGCAACCAGTCCACCACCGCGCCGGAGATCCGGGTGACCACCCCGGCCGGCAACAGCGGCGACACCACCCCACCGGCCGCACCCGGTCGCCCCGTCGCCTCCGCCGTCGGCGCTGCCGGACTCACCCTCACCTGGCCCCCGGCCACCGACGACGTGGGGGTGACCAGCTACCGGGTCTACCGCCAGGCCGCTCCGTCGCAGACCCTGATCGCCACCGTCACCGGCACCACCCACACCGTGACCGGGCTGACCCCGGACACCACCTACACCTACTACGTCGTCGCCCTCGACGCCGCCGGCAACGTCTCCCCACCGTCACCCACGGTGACGGCGACCACCACCCCGGCCAATCCCACCTCGTCCTGCGCGATCGGCTACACCACCAACGACTGGAGCACCGGCTTCACCGCCAACGTCACGGTCACGAACACCGGCACCACCCCGCTGACCGGCTGGACCCTCGCCTTCGCCTTCCCCACCACCGGCCAGAAAGCCGGGCAGGCATGGTCGGCGACGGTCTCCCAGACCGGTATGGCGGTGACCGCCACGAACCTGTCCTACAACGGGGCGCTCGCCCCCGGGGCGTCGACGAGCTTCGGCTTCAACGGCACCCACACCGGCACCAACCCCAAGCCGACAGCCTTCACCCTCAACGGTCAGACCTGCACCACCGGCTGACCACCCTTCGACCCCCCGGCCGCCGGTCACCTCCCCTCACAGGCGGTGACCGGCAGCCGGCCTGGCAAGAGTCCGTGCTTCCGGTGTGTTCCGGCCGGCCCGGAGGGTGGCCAGCTTCTGGTCCATCTCCGGCCCACCTCCGCGCGGGGCCGAAGGTCGGATCCGATTCGTCCCGCTGTCGGCCGACGGCCCGCCCGGCGGTCCGTCGGCCTCCGGCCCGGTCGTCCGTCGGCCTCCGGCCCGGTCGTCGTTCAGGTGGGACGCCAACCGGCGGCGGTCAGGGCCCGCCGCACTGTCGCCGCCACCTCGTCCGGGCGGGTCGTACCAGCCAGGCCGGGAACCGCAGGATCCGGTCGCCCACCGCCCAGACGTCGTTCTGCCGCTGCATGTCCGCAGCCCAGTGGTGTACGTCCATGTGGTGCGCGCCGTCGATCTCCACCTGTAGCCGCCACCGTGGCCAGTACGCGTCGAGCCAGCGGGTCCGCCCGTCGACGTCCGCCCGGCGGTGCTGAGTCCCGGGGCGGGGCAGCCCGTACCGTCGGCACAGCCGGAGGAAGTCGATCTCCGACAGCGCCTCGGCCCCGCCCTCGAGATCGGCGACGATCTGCCTGACCAGCCCCCGTCGGGCTGTCCGGGGCAGCTCCTGCGGCACCCTCCGTAGCTCCTCGGGCCGGACCCGACGCTGTTGACAACCCGCCGCCAGCACCGTCGCCGCCTCAGCCTCGGTCCGCGCCCAACCCGCCGCGTCAACCAGGGCGCGAGCCGTCGTGGTACGCATCGGCCGGGCGTTCTGCACGTGCGCCTCGGGAAGGGTGGCCGTCCGGTGCACCAGCACCGCAGGCATGTCGATCGGCATCGAACGCAGCACCCCCCGCCCCGGTCGCCGGGCAGCGGGAACCAGCAGGTGCAGCGGTTCCTGGCGCAGCCCGCGTACGCCCGCTTCGGCTGCCGCTGTCACTCCGGCGAGGAACGCGTCCGGGCCGAGCGCGAGTGCGGCCACCCATAGTTGCTGGTCACGGGTGAGTCGACCGTTTCCGGCGAGAAGAAATTCGCGGCGACAAGCGCGGAGAGCGCGAGGGCGCGAGAGGTGTGGAGGGTGCGAGAGGCGCGGAGGTGCGACGGGCGGGGTGGGTCAGCCTCGGAGGTCGCCGTGTTCGACGCAGACCGCCGACCATCCGGCCGGGAGGATCTGCACCTTCATCCGGCGGCGGCACCGGGCACAGAACCGTGGCGGCTCCAGCGACCTGGCGGACGCACAGGTCGGATGGGTGCCGGTCGCCGCCGGCTCGCCACACCTGTCACACCACAGTGGGGCCACGTGCCCGGTCCCCGTCACAGGGTCTCGGAGAGCGCCTTGACCGGCATCTTCAGGTCGTCGAGGAGCCGAAGGTCGTCGGTGGCCGGACGGCCCAACGTGGTCAGGTAGTTGCCGACGATCACCGCGTTGATGCCGCCGAGCAGCCCGTCCCGGGTGCCGAGGTCACCGAGGGTGATCTCCCGGCCGCCCGCGTACCGCAGGATGGTGCGGGGCATGGCCAGGCGGAACGCGGCGATGGCCCGCAGCGCGTCCTTCCCCTCGACCACCTGACGGTCGGCCAGGGGAGTACCCGGGCGGGGATTGAGGAAGTTCAGCGGAACCTCGTGCGGGTTCAGCTCGGCGAGCTGGGCGGCGAACTCCGCCCGCTGCTCCACGGTTTCACCGAGGCCCAGGATGCCGCCGCAGCAGACCTCCATCCCGGACTCGCGCACCATCCGGAGGGTCTCCCAGCGTTCCTCCCACGAGTGGGTGGTGACCACGTTGGGGAAGTACGACCGGCAGGTCTCCAGGTTGTGGTTGTAACGGTGTACGCCCATGTCGACGAGTTCGTCGACCTGCTCCTTCGTGAGCATCCCCAGCGAGGCGGCGACCTGGATGTCGACCTCCGCCTTGATGGCGGCCACCCCCTCGCGCATCTGCTTCATCAGCCGGGCGTCCGGCCCGCGTACGGCGGCGACGATGCAGAACTCCGTCGCCCCGGTCGCCGCGGTCTGCTTCGCCGCCTCGACGAGCGACGGGATGTCGAGCCAGACCGACCGGACCGGCGAGGTGAACAGGCCCGACTGGGAGCAGAAGTGGCAGTCCTCGGGGCATCCGCCGGTCTTGAGCGAGACGATGCCCTCGACCTCGACCTCCGGGCCGCACCAGCGCATCCGCACCTCGTGGGCGAGCTGCAGAGTGGCGGAGAGGTCCTCGTCGGGCAGGGTGAGAACGGCGAGGACGCCGGCTTCGTCCAGGCCGACGCCGTCGTCCAGCACCTGCGCCCGAGCCTGATCGAGGATTTCTGCCATGGCTCGTACCCTACAAGGCCCCCGAGGCGGCGGGAACGCCGCCGCCGACCACCCTCCGCGCCCACCAGGGCTCGCGTACGCGACGCGCCCGGGGACGGCGGGGTGGCCTCCACGCCACGCCGGTCCGGGGCGGCCGGGTGGTAATTTTCGCCCGACGGACGGTGAGGGGAGTGACGGTGGCGGACTGGCTGGCGGCCCTCGATCGTCGTGCCGAACTGCGGGCGAGGGCCGGGCTCACCCGACGGTTGCGACCTCGCCCCGTCGACGACGCGGTGGTCGACCTGGCCGGCAACGACTACCTCGGCCTGGCCACCCACCCCGAGGTCGTCGCCGCCGCCGCGCAGGCCCTGACCGGGTACGGGTTGGGTGCCGCCGGGTCCCGACTGGTCCGTGGCTCGACCGAGGCGCACCAGTTGTTGGAGACGGCTCTGGCGGACTGGCTCGGCGTCGAGGCAAGCCTCGTCTTCTCCTCCGGTTACCTGGCCAACCTCGGTGCGATCAGGGGTCTCGTGCGTCCGCGTACCCTCCTGGTCTGTGACGCCCACAACCACGCCTCGCTGATCGACGGGTGCCGCCTGTCCGGGGCGGAGACGGTGGTGGCCGGGCACACCGACGTGGCGGCGGTGGCCCGGGCGTTGGCCGCCGCGCCCGGCCGACCGGCGGTGGTCGTCACCGAGTCGGTCTTCTCCGTCGACGGTGACCTCGCCCCCCTGGCCGACCTGCACGCCGTCGCCCGTCGGTACGGGGCGTTGCTGCTCGTCGACGACGCCCACGCGGTGGGTGTCCTCGGCCCCGGCGGAGCCGGCGGGGTGGCGGCGGCGGGGCTGTCCGGCGAACCCGACGTGGTGGTCACCGCGACCCTGTCCAAGGCGCTCGGCGGTGCCGGTGGGGTGGTGGCGGGTCCCGCCGGGTTCGTCAGGCACCTGGTCGAGACGGGACGGACCTTCATCTTCGACACGGCGTTGCCGCCCGCCGTCGCCGCCGGGGTGCTCGCCGCGGTGCGGTTGGCGCAGCACGCCGACGACGAGCGCGCCGAACTCGCCGACCGGGCCGCCGCCGTGGTCCGTCGCCTCCGCGCCGCCGGTCTGACGGTTCCGGTGCCGGACGGGGCAGTGGTGTCGGTGACCGCCCCGAGCCCGCAGGCCGCCACCGCCTGGGCCGCCGACTGTGCCGACCGGGGCGTTGCGGTGGGCTGTTTCCGGCCGCCCTCGACGCCTGACGACAGGTCCCGGCTGCGGCTGACGATCAACACGGGGGTGCCCCGAGCCGACTTCGACAGGGCACTGGAGGTCGTCGTCGACTGCGCGCCACCCGGCGGTCCCACCGAGGCCGGCGCGGACCGTTCCGGATCGTGCGCCACGGTGCCGTCGTGACCGCGCCCTGGCAGGGGCCGGTGCTGGTCACCGGCACCGACACCGGCGTGGGGAAGACCGTGGTGACCGCCGCGATCACCGCCGCCGCGCAGGCCGCCGGGCTGCGGGTGGCGGTGGTCAAACCCGGCCAGACGGGTACGGCCGACGGCACCCCGACCGACCTCGACGAGGTGAACCGGCTGGCCGCGCCAATGACCGGCCGTACGCTGGCGAGCTTTCCCGACCCCCTCGCACCCCTGGCTGCGGCCCGGGTCGCCGAGCTGGAGCCGTTGGAGCTGTACACCGCCGTCGACGCGATCCGGGCCGAGGCCGACAAGCACGACCTGGTGCTGATCGAGGGGGCCGGTGGGTTGCTCGTCCCGATGGGGGTACGCCCCTCCGGTGAGCCCTGGACGGTGGCCGACCTGGCGGTCTCCCTGGACGCCCCGGCGGTGGTGGTGGCCCGGGCCGGGCTGGGCACCCTCAACCACACCGCGTTGACGCTGGAGGCGCTGCACCGGCGGGCGGTACCGGCCGGGATCGTGATCGGGGCGTGGCCCGCCGAGCCCGAACTTGTCCACTGGACCAACCTCACCGACCTGGTACCGGATCTGCTCGGCGCGCTGCCCGACGGCGCGGGTGCCATCGACCCGGGGGTGTTCCGCCGCTCCGCCCCGGGCTGGTTGACCCCGGCCCTGTACGGCGTCCTCGACGACTGGCGGGCCTGGGCCGAGGACGCCGGCTGATCGGCCTCGCCGGTCAGCGGGGTCGGCGGATCACGAAGGCGTCAGGCATCCGGAAGGTCAGATTGTCCGGGTACCAGGGGGCCCGGACCACAGTCGCCCCGGACAGCAGCGGCGCGACCTCCTCGACCACCACGCCCGCCTCCATCCGGGCCAACTGCGCTCCGACGCACCGGTGCGCGCCGACGCCGAAGGCCAGGTGCCGGCGGGAACCCCGCTGCCCGGGTACGAGGTCGTCGGGGTGGGCGACCACCGCCGGGTCGCGGCCGGCCCGGCCGAGCCAGAGGACGACGCTGCTTCCCGCAGGCACCACTGTGGACCCGAGCCGGGTCCCGGTCGTCGCCACCCGCCGCCACGTCACGATCGGCGGCTCCAGCCGAAGCCCCTCCTCGACCACGTCGGCCACCGACACCTCACCCCGCCGGAGACCGGCGACGACCCCCGGGTGACCGGCCAGCCGGTGCAGCAGCAGGGTGAGGAACTGGGAGGTGGTCTCCTGCCCGGCGACCAGGAGGAAGAAGAGCGCGCCGACCACCACGTCGGGCGGGTGTCCGGCGGCCCTGAGCCGGGCCACCAGGCCGCCCCCGGTGGCGGCGAACTCCCTCAACACCAGGTGGAAGCGTCCGACCTCGGCGGCGAGGACCCGCTGCCGGTCGGCGTCCACCGGGGCCCAGAACAGTTCCAGGGCGGCCCGGGCGAAGTCCTTGACCACGCCGACCGGGGCGTCCGGCAACTCGACGAGCCGGGCGAGGGCCAGCAGCGGCAGGTCGGCGGCGACCTCGGCGTGCAGGTCGACCTCACCCCCGACGGCCAGGGCTGCGGCGATCCCGGCGGCCCGCCGCCGGACCACCCCTGTCAACCACTGACGCTGGGCCTCGACCCGGGACGGGTGCAGGGCGTCGGCGACTATCGCCCGGATCGCCGGATGGCTCGCCCCGGCGTTGTTGGCCAGGGTGGGCGGTAGCCGGAACCGGTGTTCGGCGAGCACCCGCAGGGCCGCCACCGGCACCGGGGTCACCGCGTCCAGGGCGTTGTCCGGGCGGTAGGTCACCGGGTCGGCGAGGACCTGCCGGACCAGGGCGTGCCGGGTCACCACCAGATGTTCGACCCCCACGTGGTCGGCGACCACCGCCACGTCGGGCCACCCCGTCCGGGCCCCGTCGGTCCCGGGCGCGCTCGTCAGACCCGGGGGAGGGGGACCGGCGACCGCCGTCCAGCTGCTGAACAGCACTCCGACACGCTAGCGGGAGGCGCCCGGCCGGGCCGGGTTCAGCTCCCACACCGTGGTGCGCTTCACCCGTACGCTCTCCAACGCCGGGGGGACCGGCACCTCATAGGTCGCCAACTCCCGGAACCGTTCCCGGGGCAGGAACGCCCGATCCGGGTCGCCGACCAGGACCCGCGCCCCGGAGCGTGCCGACCGGAGCAGGAACCGCAGCATCCGGTTCGCCATCGCCTCGCTGTAGAAGACGTCCCCGGCGAGGATCACCTCGGCGTCGGTGTCGGCGGTGTCGGATTCGAGTAGGTCGGCGTGGTCGGCGGTGACGCGTACCCCGTTGGCCTCGGCGTTGAGCGCGACGGCGGCCACCGCCCGCTCGTCGATCTCGACGGCCCGGACTGCTGCCGCGCCCGCCCGGGCGGCGGCGATCGCCACCAGGCCGCTCCCGGCGGCCAGGTCCAGCACCCGGCGGCCGGCGACCACAGTCGGCTCGTCGAGGACGTAGCGGGCCAGGGCCTGCCCACCGGCCCAGGCGAAGGCCCAGAACGGTGGGGGTTGGGCGCTGTGGAACTCGCCCTCGGTCAGTTCCCACAGCCCGATCGGCTCGTCGGCCTGGTGCAGGCGTACCTCGGGGACGAAGGCCACCGGGGCGAGCCGGGCGTGCAGCCGGACGAAGGTCGCGGACAGGTCGGGCATGCCCCGATTGTGCCCGGTGCGGGATCCCGGGCGTGTCACGGGTGGGGGGTGAAGGGTTCACCACTGTCGGTGAAAGGGGCCCCTCTACTTCACTGTGCGTGCGAACACGCCCGTCTACCGCCGGGTCGGGTCCGCTCCTAGCGTTGATCACTGGACAGGACCCGGTAGGCACGAGGGAGTGGTGACGGTGTGGCGGTACGCGTTACGGGTCGGGGTGGTGCTGGCCTGCCTCGCGGGCGTGCAGGGGGCCATGGCCCTGCCGGCGCAGGCGGCGTTCGGCACCGAACTGCGCGGTGTGCCGCAGGAGTTCACCGCCGACGGCCGGGTGGAGACGATCGAGGCAGTGGTGGCCCGGACCGACCGGGACGGCGGATGCGTCAAGGTCCGCTGGTCGATGGTGTTGCAGGTGCAGGGATTGCGGCTCGACCAGGTCCGGGTGGACCGGATCGAGGAGACCGGCTCCTTCCCGGTGTCGGTCCGGACCGAGGGCTCGACGGCCCGGGTGACCGACAGGCAGCTCGACCCGGGGGTCAGCTGCCCGGACCGGACGGTGACCGCCACCTACCGGCTGGCTGTGACCGGGGACGTCGGGCCGGGCCGGATCAGCCTGGCCGCCGAGGCTTACGACGTGAACAACCGGCTGCTGTCCCGGCAGACCGCCACCCGGTCGGTGTTCGGGGCGGGCGGACGCCCGGAGCCGACCACCGCCGCCCCGCGTGAGCCGGAGCCGACGCCGGAGCCGACTGTGGAACCGACTGTCGAGCCGAGTCTCGAACCGACTGTCGAGGCGACGATCCCGGCCGAGGAACCGATCGAGTCCACCGACAGCAACGACGTCTCGGCGGGCGCTGCGGGCCGACCGGCCGCCCAGACCGGCGGCGGTTTCGGCGTGGTGCACGCCGCCTTCCTCCTCGGTGGCCTGCTGTTGTTCCTGGGGGTCAGTCTGCTGCTGCGCCTGCGGCACCTGATGCGCCCGGCCGGTGCCCCGGACGAGCCGAACGACCTGACCGTCTCGGTCGATCCGGACGACCGGGCGGCGCTGCGGCAACGGTGGGAGCGTCCCGCCAGTGCGCAACGTTGGCGCCCCGCCCGCCGCTGACAGCGTCGACGCCCTCGGCCGGGTCTCCTCGGGTCTTCCTCGGTCCGGCTGCCGTCGGTACGTCGGCTTTCGGTCCGGTCTCCGTCGGTCCCTCGGTCCGTCGCCTTCCGGTCCGGCCTCGTCAGTCCAACCGGGACGGATCGAGGCCGAGTTCGCGCGCTGCCACCAGCCGGATCCACTCGGTGAACTGGCGACGGGAGATGACCCGGTCGTGCACTGCGAACTGCACGGCGAGGCCGTCCATCACCGCGTTGATCCGCCAGGCCGCGCCGTCCGGGTCGGTGCACTCGAAGGTGCCGTCGGCCACCCCGGCGGAGATCACCGCCGCCAGGTCCGTGCGCCAGCGCAGGTCGAGGCGGCGGGAGACCTTCTCCAACTCCGGGGTACGCAGTGACTCCGACCACCCGTCGATCCACATCGCCCAGGAGGTGCTCCGGCCGGTCGGCGGGTAGAGCCGCAGGATCCGCTTCAGTTTGGTCAGGGGTGGTGCGGCGGAGCGGACCACTGCGTCCAACCGGGCCAGATCCTGCTCGGCCGCGTACGCGTACGCCTGCGCCACCAGTCGGTCCTTCGTGGCGAAGTGGTAGAACACCAGCGCCTGACTGACCCCGGCGGCCTGGGCAACGTCGGCTGTCCGGGTGTTGGCCAGGCCCCGTTCGGCGATCACGTCGCAGGCCGTACGCAGCAGGGCATCCAGCCGGATTTCGACCGCGCGTCTCGTCACGGCGTTACCGTAGCCTATCCGTTCGTGCACAAACAGTTACCGCCCGGGTGATGTTGCCTGGACTGACCGAACCCCGAGGTTCATTCAAGTTTGTCGGTTTGTTCGCGCCCCGTGCTCAGGGGAACCCGTCATCCTCCGATGGGCTCCCGTCGATGGCACCGCCACCACTCCACCCCGACCGACCACCGGCCCCTACCCATCCTCCTAGGAAGCTCTAGGCGGAGTTGGCCCGACTCCGCCGCGCCGGAATTCGCCCCCGATTTGGCAACCCTTCCCGGGCTCGGCTAAAGTTCCCATCCGTCACCCGGGAACACCGGAAGACGTGCGGACGTAGCGCAGCTGGTAGCGCATCACCTTGCCAAGGTGAGGGTCGCGGGTTCGAATCCCGTCGTCCGCTCGGAGATGCCGCCACGACAGGGGCAACCTCGGTGGAGTGGCCGAGAGGCGAGGCAACGGCCTGCAAAGCCGTGTACACGGGTTCAAATCCCGTCTCCACCTCGGCAAGAACGAGGGCGATTGGCGCAGTGGGAGCGCGCTTCCTTGACACGGAAGAGGTCACTGGTTCAAACCCAGTATCGCCCACCAGCGCAGCGAGGCGGTTCACCGGACAACCGGTGAACCGCCTCGCTGCTTTTCGGCAGTTTCGGGATTCCTCGGGGGAGCTGCACCGAACCGCTTGCGGTTCCCGCTGTCACCCGCCCCCGCCCGCCTCCGGACGGTCAGCGGCGTCGGCCCTTGAGGTGCCGGCCGAACTCCCTGGCGATCTCCCGGTTGGCGTCCCGTTCGGCGAGCGCCTGCCGCTTGTCGTACGAGCGGCGGCCCTTGGCCAGGGCCAGTTCCACCTTGGCCCAGCCGCCGGCGAAGTACATCGACAGCGGCACGAGGGTCAGCCCGGTCCCGTCCTCTCGGAGCCGGGTCAGGATCCGGTCGATCTCCACCCGGCGCAGCAGCAGTTTGCGGGTGCGCCGGGGCTGGTGGTTGGTCCACGTGCCGTAGCCGTACTCGGCGATGTGCAGGCCGTGCAGCATCAGCTCGCCGTCGAGTTCCTGGGCGAAGGCGTCCACCAGTGACACCCGCCCCTCGCGCAGCGACTTGACCTCGGTGCCGGCCAGGACGAGGCCCGCCTCGTAGGTCTTGAGGATGTCGTAGTCGTGTCGCGCCCGACGGTTCGACGCGACGACCTGACGACCGGTCTGCCTGGACGCGACGACCTCCGGTGGTGCGGGCCGACAGGGGCGGGACCAGCATAT
This sequence comes from Micromonospora sp. NPDC000207, assembly GCF_040300925.1. Lineage (NCBI taxonomy): Bacteria > Bacillati > Actinomycetota > Actinomycetes > Micromonosporales > Micromonosporaceae > Micromonospora > Micromonospora sp. NPDC000207. Next base: position 31,714 of record NZ_JBEPEQ010000020.1, on the reverse strand, counting down.
GGCCCCGCGCCCAGCGGCGGTGCGCCCCTACAGCGGCGGGGCGGGGTCGCGGCGCTCCTCGACGTACGGCTGCGCGGCCGGGGCGGCGACCACCTGACGGCGGCGTCCCCAGATCAGCCCGGTCATGATGAGCCCCAGCACGCCGGCGCCCATCAGGATCCAGCCGACCACGTCGAGGTCGACGCCGCCGACGGTGGCGTCCATGGCGAAGGTGAAGATCGCTCCGACCGCGATCAGAAAGATGCTCGTTCCGATTCCCACGACAGCCTCCTTCGGGGGTGCGGTGTGCTGTCGATGGATCCAGTACCCCGACGGCGAGCGGGGCAATCCCGGTGGACGGGGGTGGGCGACGCCTGATCTTGGGATCGGGTACAGTTGGTGCCGTCACCGATACCGATCGGTGGCACGCGGACGTAGCGCAGCTGGTAGCGCATCACCTTGCCAAGGTGAGGGTCGCGGGTTCGAATCCCGTCGTCCGCTCGTGGTCTTCCCCCACAGGGGAGACCGTTGCCGGAGCCGGTGATTCCGGTTCGGCCCCACGGGCGATTGGCGCAGTGGGAGCGCGCTTCCTTGACACGGAAGAGGTCACTGGTTCAAACCCAGTATCGCCCACCATCGATCATCAGAACGTCCGCAGTCGGCCCGGGGTCCCTCCCGGGCCGTTGTCGTTGCGGCGTCGGCCTCACACCTGGTCGACCAGGAGGTCCACCACCTCGTCGACGTCCCGGCGGGGGGTCGCCCACCCCGGTCGGCCGTAGCCGACCCGCAACACCATCTGCGGGGTCCCGAACCGGCCCAGGGACCGGCGCAGCACCTCCCGGGCACCCGGCACCTCGATCGGCTGGGACAGCAGGGACGCGGAGAGCCCGGCGTCGGTGGCGGTGAGCAGTACCCGTTGCAGGGCCTGCCCGGCGAGGATCTGGTCGACGCTGGTGTTGCCGGGGGCACCGAGCACCGCCACCAGGGGCTCGGCCTCGAAGTCCCGGCCGGGGGCGCGGTCGCGGTCGCCGAAGTCCCGGGTGGGTAGGAGGTCCTGGGGCTGGGACACCGGGCCACCGGCGGCGGCCGGGACCCCGTCGTCGGCCGGTCCGGTCCGTACCCAGTCGGCCAGTTCGGCCCGGTAGGCGGCCTCGCGGTGCAGGACCCGGTGGGCGGTGTGCGCGATCTCGGCGAACGCGTTCACCGCGCTGACCCCGATCACCAGTTCCAGCCAGCACCGTTCGGCCCGGGCCGCCTCGCCGAGCCGCCACCGCAGATCGGCCGGGACCGGGTCGGGTCCGAAGGGGGCGCGGTTGCTGAACCGCCGGGGCACCGCCGCGTGCAGGGTCCGCTGCGCCGGGGTCGGCGGGCGGGGGCGGTCCGGTACCAGCCGGGCCACCACCTCCGGGTCGTTCGGGTACGGGCGCAGCCGTACCCGGGCCGGTCGGCCCGCCACTGCCAGGGACAGCCGCAGGTTGAACAGGGCGGCCCCGCAGGAGAGCCGGGCACCCCAGCCGGACGGGTCGGTCACCGGAAGGCGACGCAGGGGGTCGACCGCCACCTCGATCCCGCCGTCGTGCAGCCGGAACCGCCACGGCTGGGTGTTGTGCAACGACGGCGCGCGGACGGCGTCCCGGACGGCGGCCCGCAGGTGGTCGACTGTGAAACCGGTGTCCATGGTGAGGCTCCCTTCCACAGTCACGGTGCCCCGTTCGGGCCGGTGGCGGGCAGGGCCGGACGTCCCGTCGTACCGGGTCTCACCGCCGGTGTCGGACGGGGGCCGGGACCTTCGGCCCGTGCGGAGCCGGGATCGGCCGGGTAGAAACGAGGAATGATCCGGGTGTTCCTTCTCGACGACCACGAGGTCGTCCGTCGTGGCCTGGCCGACCTGCTGACCAGCAGCGGCGACATCGAGGTGGTCGGCGAGTCCGGCTCCGCCCCGGAGGCGGCCCGCCGTATTCCGGCGCTCCGGCCCGACGTGGCGATCCTCGACGCCCGGCTGCCCGACGGCAACGGCATCGACGTGTGTCGGGACGTCCGGGCCGTCGACTCGTCGATCAAGGGCCTGATCCTCACCTCGTACGAGGACGACGAGGCGCTCTTCGCCGCGATCATGGCCGGCGCCGCGGGGTACGTGCTCAAGCAGATCAGGGGCACCGACCTGGTGGACACGGTGCGGCGGGTGGCGGCCGGGCAGTCGCTGCTCGATCCGGCGATCACCACCCGGGTGTTGGAGCGGATCCGCAACGGCGTGGAGCAGCCCCGGGAGTTGAAGTCCCTCACCGAGCAGGAGCGACGGATCCTGGAGTACGTGGCCGAGGGGCTGACGAACCGGGAGATCGCCGGACGGATGTTCCTGGCCGAGAAGACTGTGAAGAACTACGTCTCCAGTGTGCTGGCCAAGCTGGGGCTGGAACGTCGTACCCAGGCGGCGGTCCTGGCCACCCGGCTGCTGGGGCAGCGCCCCTGACGGTGGCCGGTGCCGTGCCGGTCAGAGCGGGACGCTCCAGTGCACTACGGTCCCGTGCGGGTCGGCCGGGGTCACCGTGAACTCCCCGCCGTGGCGGTGTGCGCGTTCCCGCAGGTTGACCAGGCCGCTGCGGGCTGCGGAGGGGTCCATTCCGATCCCGTCGTCGGTGACCGTCACCGTCAACCTGCCGTCGGCCACCGTCACCGCGACCGACACCCGGTCGGCCTCGGCGTGGCGTACCGCGTTGGAGAGGGCCTCGCGGAGTACCGCCGTCAGGTCGGGGCGGACCGCGTCGGGCACGGCGCTGTCGATCGGGCCGGTCAGTTCCAGTGCCGGGCGGTGTCCCAGGGCCGGGGTGGCGGCGGCGACCGCGTCGCGGATCTCGGTCCGCAACTCGGCGCTCATCGGGGTACGCAGCTCGAAGATGGTCCGTCTGATGTCGCGGATGGTGGCGTCGAGGTCGTCGACGGCGGCGTTGACCCGTCTGGTGACCTCGGGGCGGGTGCTCATCGGGGCGGCGCTCTGGAGTTGCAGGCCGGTGGCGAAGAGCCGCTGGATCACCACGTCGTGCAGGTCCCGGGCGATGCGTTCCCGGTCCTCCAGGACCACGAGGAGTTCCCGTTCCTCCTGCCCCCGGGCGCGTTCCATGGCGAGTGCGGCCTGCCCGGCGAAGCTGCCCAACAGTGCCACGTCGTCGTCGGAGGTGATCTGGACGCCCCGTTCCGGGGCGTGGGCGATGACCAGGACGCCGTGCAGGGTGTCGGCGGCGGCCAGGGGGGAGATCAGGGCGGGGCCGGTGGTGACCGGCACCGGCCAGGGGGCCGCCTCGGCGAGGTTGGCCAGCAGTTCGTGGCGGCGGTCGGTGACCGACCCGGCGAAGGTGGTCTCGGCGGCGGGCATCACCGTGCCGACCAGGTCGAAGGCGTGCTCGTCGGCGCCGTCGACCACTTCGACTGTGAACTGGCCGGCGTCCTCGTCGTAGAGGAGCACCAGCGCCAGTTCGGCTTCGGCCACCTCCCGGGCCCGCCGGGCGACGAGGGTGAGGGCGTCGGTACGCCGGACCTCGCCGAGCAGCACCGAGGTGATCTCGGCGGTGGCGGCGAGCCAGCGTTCCCGACGGTGGGCGAGCGCGTACAGCCGGGCGTTCTCGATGGCGACCCCGGCGGCGGCGGCGAGCGCCACCACGATCTCCTCGTCGTCCTCGGTGAACTCGGCGGCGCCCTGCTTGTCGGCGAGATACAGGTTGCCGAAGGCCTGGTCGCGGATGCGGACCGGGACGCCGAGGAAGCTGTGCATCGGGGGATGGTTGGCGGGGAAGCCGTACGAGCGGGGGTGTTGGGTGATGTCCGGCATGCGCAGCGGGCGGGGGTCGTCGATCAGCAGGCCGAGGACGCCCCGCCCGTGCGGGAGGTCGCCGATCCGGGCGCGGAGTTCGTCGTCGATGCCGTGCACGATGAAGTCGTGCAGCATCCGGTCTGGGCCGATGACGCCGAGCGCCCCGTAGCGGGCTCCGGCCAGTTCGCAGGCGGACCTGACGATCCGTTCCAGGGTGCTGCGCAGGTCGAGGTCGGTGCTGATGCCGACCACCGCGTCGAGCAGCGCCCGCAGTCGTTCCCGGCTGGCCACCACCTCGCCGACCCGGTCGAGCATCTCCTGGAGGAGTTCGTCGAGGCGGACCCGGGACAGGGGGCTCAGACCCAACGACGGGGTGGTGTGGTCGTGGTCCGAGTCGGGTGCGGTGGAGGGCACCGGGGGATGTTACCGCCGGTCACCCGCTGAGATGAGGTGACGACGCCGGAACGTGAGCAGGTGTTCGTTCCGTCGACCGGGTCACCCCTGCGGGTCGCGTACCGCCGAGGTGTCGACGGTCTGAGTGGCGGGCAGCCTCGGGGTGTGGGGTGGTCCGGCGTGCTCCGGGTCGGCCAGCCCCATCCGCAGCGCCAGGTACGGGTATCCGAGGTCGGCGAGGAGCTGCCGCAGGGTCTGCCGGGTGCCGGGCATCTCCACCACCCCGGAGAGCGGGACCAGTGACACCCCGAGCCGGGTGGCGGTCAGCCAGGCGGCGGAGAGCGCCTCCCCGGCCCGTAGCCAGTCGACGGGTTCGTCCTCGTCGCCGTAGAGCACTGCGTACCGGGCGGCCCGGTCGTGTCCCGGCCCGACCGGGAGGGTGCCGGGGCGGCCGAAGTCACGGCCCGGGACCGTGGTCTGCGGGGTCTGCTCGGGCAGCACCTCCGGGGGCAGCCCGGTGCCGGTGTCGGCCCGGCTGGTCCAGTAGGCGAGTTCCTCGCGCAGCTGCGGGTCCTCGGCTTCGACGGTGTCGGCGTGGGAGGCGGCTGCGGCGAGCGCCAGGACCTGGTCGCGGTCGAGGACGTGCAGGTGGACCCCTTCGGCGGTGGCGGCCTGGACGATCTCCTCGACGGCGGCGTCGGGTACCGGGTCCTCGCTGACCGGCCGTCGGTCGGTGTGTCGGATCCGCATGCACTGCACGGCCCGCATGGCGGCCGGGTCGGCACCCTCGTGACCCAGGGCGGTCAACCGGGCCAGCAGGTCCGGCCGGTCCGGGTCGGGCAGGCGGTCGACGACGGGCGTCCAGCCCTCGGCGGCCAGCGCCACCCGGGCGTGGTGCAGGGTGGCACCGCAGCTGAGGGCGAGCAGTCGGCCCTGCGGGTCGGTGGCGGTGAGCTGCCGGTCGGCGACGGCGTGCAGCTCCAGGGCGTCGGGCCGGACCTGCCACCGCCACGGCTGGGTGTTGTGCACCGACGGGGCGTGACCTGCCGTCGCGGCGGCCTCGGTGAGGGCGTCGACGAGTGAGCTGTCGGTACCCGGTGTCTGGTGGCTCATCGTCACGACCTTTCCGTTCCTGCCGTCGTGCCCCGGCGTGCCGCCGTGTCGGGGCGGGTCGTCTCCATGGTCGTCGACCGCCGGTGGGGTCCGCAGGGGAGAACGGTCCACCGGGACCGGGTCCTTCGACCCGGAACGGCGGGTCCCGCTACTCCTGTTCCCCGAACCGCCCCGCTCACTCCGACGGTTGCCGGATCACGGCGACCGGGCAGGGTGCGTGGTTGATCATCTGTTGGCTGACCGACCCGAGCAGCATCCCGCGCAGCCCGCCGCGACCCCGGGTGCCCACCGCCACGACCTGCGCGCCCCGACCCGCCGCCAACAGCAGGGCACCGGGGCTGCCCGCGCTCACCTCGACGTCGACGCGTACCTGCGGGTGGCGGTCCCGCCAGGGGGCCAGGGCCTCGTCGGTGTCGGCCCGTTCGACAGCGGTGGCCTCTTCGGCCTCGAATCCCTGGGTGCGGTACTGCATCGGCGACCAGGCCCGGACCACCCGGAGTGGGACGTCCAGCCCGGCGGCGCGTTCCACGGCCCAGCCGAGGGCCGGCAGTGACCCGGGCGAGCCGTCGAAGCCGACGACGACCGGGGCGCCGGTCGGGGCGGGACGTTCGGCGTCCTCGCGGACGACCACCACCGGGCATGCGGCGTGGGCGCTGACGGTGACGGCGGTGGAGCCGACCAGCAGCCCGCTGAACCCGCCGCGTCCCCGGCTGCCCAGCACCAGGAGGGCGGCCCGCGCGGACCGTTCCGACAGGACGAGGGCGGTCGGGCCGTCGAGGACGTCGCCCTGCACCCGCAGGCCGGGTCGTCGGGCGGCGGCCTCTGCGGCATCGTGTCGGACCTGCTGTTCGACCTCCCGGCGGGCGGTCTCGTCCGGCCACGTTCCGGGGGTGGTCCCGGGGCCGAGCCAGTCGGTGACCGTCAACCACTCGAAGACGTACGCCAGGCGGACCGGGCGTCCGCTGCGGGTCGCCTCGTCGAGGGCCCAGTCCAGGGCGACACGGGCGTCGGCCGATCCGTCGTAGCCGACCACGATCTCCTGGTCGTCCATGGGTGCTCCCGGTCTGCTCAACGCCTCGGTTCTCCCGGTCTGCTCAGTTGTTCGTCGGGTCGGTCTCGCGGACCCAGCGCCACTCGGCGACCCGGGGGTCGTCCTCACCGTACCGGCGGGTGTGGTCGCGGCACGCCTGGCGGGCGTCGACCATCTCCTGACGCAGGTGGGCGGTGCGGACGGCCAGCCCGGGCACCCGGTCGAGGACGTCGATGACCAGGTGGAAGCGGTCCAGGTCGTTGAGCATCACCATGTCGAAGGGGGTGGTGGTGGTGCCTTCCTCCTTGTAGCCGCGTACGTGCAGGTTGCCGTGGTTGGTCCGGCGGTAGGTCAACCTGTGGATCAACCACGGGTAGCCGTGGTAGGCGAAGATCACCGGTCGGTCGGTGGTGAAGATGGTGTCGAACTCGTCGTCGGGCAGGCCGTGCGGGTGCTCCGAGGGGGGTTGCAGCCGCATCAGGTCGACCACGTTGACCACCCGTACCCGCAGGTCCGGCAGGTGCCTGTGGAGCAGGTCCACGGCGGCGAGGGTCTCCAGGGTCGGTACGTCCCCGGCGCAGGCGAGCACCACGTCGGGTTCGGTGCCGGTGTCGTTGCCGGCCCACTGCCAGATCCCCAGGCCGCGTCGGCAGTGTTGGATCGCCTCGTCCATCGTCAGCCAGTTCGGCGCCGGTTGCTTGCCGGCGACCACCACGTTGATGTAGTGCCTGCTGCGCAGGCAGTGGTCCATCGTGGAGAGCAGGGTGTTGGCGTCCGGGGGGAGGTAGACCCGGACCACCTCGGCCTTCTTGTTGACCACGTGGTCGATGAACCCGGGGTCCTGGTGGGAGAAGCCGTTGTGGTCCTGCCGCCACACGTGGCTGGAGAGCAGGTAGTTCAGTGAGGCCACCGGCTGTCGCCAGGGGATCGTCCGGGTCACCTTCAGCCACTTGGCGTGCTGGTTGACCATGGAGTCGACGATGTGGACGAACGCCTCGTAGCTGGTGAAGACGCCGTGTCGGCCGGTCAGCAGGTACCCCTCCAGCCAGCCCTGGCACAGGTGCTCGGAGAGGACCTCCATGACCCGGCCGTCGGGGGAGAGGTGGTCGTCGCCGGCCACGGTCGTACCGACGAACGCCCGGTCGGTCACCTCGAACGCCGCCCCGAGCCGGTTGGAGGCGACCTCGTCCGGGCCGAAGAGCCGGAACGTCAGGGGGTTGGCGGTGATCACGTCGCGGATCCAGGGGCCGAGCGCCCCGGTCGCCCCGGCCGCCGGCTGGCCGGGGGTGGGCACCTCCACGGCGTAGTCACGGAAGTCCGGCAGGGTGAGGTCGCGCAGCAGGCTGCCACCGTTGGCGGCCGGGTTTGCGCTCATCCGGCGGGCACCGGTCGGCGGCAGGGCGGCCAGTTCGGCGACGGGGGCGCCGGTGGCGTCGAACAGCTCCTGCGGGCGGTAGCTGCGCAGCCAGCGTTCCAACTCGGCGAGGTGTTCCGGGTCGTTGCGGACCCCGGCGACGGGGACCTGGTGGGCGCGGTAGGTCCCCTCGACCTGCACGCCGTCGACCTCCCGGGGTCCGGTCCAGCCCTTCGGCGTCCTGAGAATGATCATCGGCCAGCGGGGTCGTCCCCCGTCGCCGCCGGTGCGGGCCCGGCGTTGGACGGCGGCGATCTCGTCGACCACCCGGTCCAGGGTGGCGGCGAGGCTCTGGTGGACCGTCGTCGGATCGTCGCCCTCCACCAGGTACGGCTGGTAGCCGTAGCCGCGCATCAGCTGGTGCAGGTCGTCGGGGCCGATCCGGTCCAGCACCGACGGGTTGGCGATCTTGTACCCGTTGAGGTGCAGGATCGGCAGGACCGCCCCGTCCCGGGCCGGGTTGAGGAAGACGTTCGACAGCCAGCTGCCGGCAAGTGGGCCGGTCTCCGCCTCCCCGTCGCCGATCACGCAGGCCACCAGCAGGTCCGGGTTGTCGAACGCCGCCCCGTAGGCGTGGCTGAGGGCGTACCCGAGTTCGCCGCCCTCGTGGATGGAGCCCGGCACCTCCGGTGCGACGTGGCTCGGGATGCCCCCGGGGAAGGAGAACTGGCGGAACAACCTGGCCATGCCCGCCCCGTCGCGGCTCACCGAGTGGTACAGCTCGCTGTAGGTCCCCTCCAGCCAGGTGTTGGCCACCAGCGCCGGCCCGCCGTGCCCCGGGCCGGTGACGAAGACGGCGTCCAGGTCACGTCGCACGATGACCCGGTTGAGGTGGGCGTAGAGCAGGTTCAACCCGGGGCTGGTGCCCCAGTGTCCGAGCAGGCGGGGCTTGACGTGTTCGGGGCGCAGAGGTTCGCGCAGCAGCGGGTTGTCGAGCAGGTAGATCTGCCCGACGGTCAGGTAGTTCGCCGCCCGCCAGTACGCGTCCAACCGGTACAGCTCGTCGGAGGTCAGCGGGGAGGGCGGGTCCAGCGCGGCGTCCATGCCGGTCAGCCCCTTCCGGGTGCGGAGTCGGTCAACCCCCGGACCACGAGCACCGGGGCCGGTGAGTGGTAGATCAGCGTCTGCGCGACCGGGCCGAGCATTCCCCGCCGGGGCTCGTCACCCCGCGCGGCGACCACCGTCAGCTGCGCCGAGCGGGACTGTTCGACGAGGACCGTCTCGGCGTCGCCGTGGACGGTGTGGCACTCGACGCCGACGGTCGGGTACCGCTGTCGGTACCCGGCGACGATCTCGGCCAGCCCTTCCCCGGTGTCGGCGGGCCGGTCCGGTTCGACCACCCGGACGGCCAGCATCCGGGCGGACCTGTTGGCTGCGCAGTCGAAGGCGAAACCGAGCGCGGCCCGGGAACTCGGCGAGCCGTCCACCCCCACCAGCAGCGGCCCCTGCGGGGGCGGGTCACGGCGGACCACCAGGACCGGGCAGTCGGCGCGGGCGGCCACCTGCACCGCCGGGGTGTCCGCCGGTACGCACCGGCCGCAGTCGGTCATGCCGCCGTCGCCGACGGCCACCAGGAACGCCGACGCCGACCGGCGGATCAGCGCCACCACCGCGTCGCCTTCGACGATCTCCTCGGCGACTGGCAGCGCCGAGCTGACCTGGTGGGCGACGACGAGAGCGCGGTCGATGAGCTGTTCGGCCTCGGCGCGGGGACCGATGGTGGTGGGCTGGGGCGTCGAGGCGGCCCAGTTGAAGGCGTGCAGCAGGGCCAACGCCCGGCCGTGCGTGACGGCCTCCTGGGCGGCCAGCCGGACCACCGGAAGGTCCTCCCCGGTCGTACCGATCCCGGCCACGACCGCCGCCGACCCGTCGGGTGCGGACATCCGGCATCACCTCCCGGGGCGCCGCTGCCTCTCAGGTGAGCCTACCCCCGCAGACCCCCGCCGTCGGCGGTTCCGGTCGGAGTGCCGAACCCGCCCGGGTGCTGCACACTGACGCGGTGACAGGTGGACAGGACGCCGGAACAGGGCCGGGACCCCGGTCGGCAGTGGTGGTCAACCCGGCCAAGGTGACCGACCTCGACGACCTTCGGCAGACGGTCGACGCGGCCCTCACCGGTGCCGGCTGGCCGGCCCCCCGGTGGTACGAGACGACCCCCGAGGACCCGGGGCGGGGACAGACCGAGGAAGCGGTCGCGGCGGGCGCCGAGGTGGTCTTCGCCTGCGGCGGCGACGGTACGGTGATGTCCTGCGTCAGCGCGCTGGTCGGCACCGACGTGGCGCTGGCCGTCCTGCCCCAGGGCACCGGCAACCTGCTCGCCGCCAACCTCGGCCTCTCCGTCGACCTGCCCGCCGCGTTGGAGGTCGCCGTGGAGCGCGGCCGGCGTCGGCTGGACGTCGGAGCGGTGGAGGACCGCTACTTCACTGTGATGGCCGGGATGGGCTTCGACGCCAAGATGCTGGCCGACACCTCCGAGACGACGAAGGCGCGCATCGGGTGGCCGGCGTACGTGGTGGGGGCGCTGCGCAACCTGCGCGACAGGCCGATGCGGGTCACCGTCACCATCGACGACCGGCCCCCGCTGCGCCGTCGGGCCCGGTCGGTGCTGATCGCCAACGTGGGTCGACTCCAGGGCGGGGTACGTCTGCTCCCCGACGCGAAGCCCGACGACGGCTGCCTCGACGTCGCCGTGCTCACCCCCCACAGTCTGCGCCACTGGGTCGCCCTGGGCTGGGCTGTCGTACGACGCCGGGAACGGGTTCCCCGGATGGAGGTGTACCGGGGGCGCCGGATCGAGATCACCAGCAACCGGGCCGAGCCCCGGGAACTCGACGGTGACCTGATCGAGCCGGGGCGGTCCCTGCGTGCCGAGGTCCGGCCCGAGGCGCTGTGGCTGTGCGTACCCCAGCCGCAGGAGGCGCCGGACCTGAGCACCGACGCGGAGGCCGCGAGCGAGCGGGGGGAGGAGCTGATCGAGGAGACCCGCGGTGAGTAGCACCCGCCTGGTGCCGGAGACCCGGCTGATGCCCGACGAGGAACTCTCCGCCGACGACGCCTGGCACACCCTGCGTCGGCACGGCGGGTGGGCGTTGCTGCGCGACGCCTTCGTCCGGTTTCGCTACGGCGACGGGTTCAGCCACTCCCGGGCCTTCGCTCTCCAGCTCTGCCTGGCCGTGGTCCCGTTCCTCATCGCCCTCACCGGTCTGATCAGTGAACTCGGCGTCGAGGAGGGCGGGGAGGTCGTCGCGGACACGGTGCTGGCGCTGACCCCCGGCGCGAGCGAGGCGATGGTCAAGGAACTGCTCGGCGAGGGGGAGCGCACCGAACGCGCCGGCGAGCTGGCGCTCACCCTGGGCCTGATCACCGGGCTGCTCGCGTTGACGAGCACGATGGCGCAGATCGAGCGGGGCGCCAACCGGATCTACGGGGTGGAGCGTGACCGCCCCGCACTCTGGAAGTACCTGCGCGCCGCGGCGTTGGCCGCCGCCGCCGGTCTGCCGGCCCTCGTCGGGTTCCTGATCCTGGTCGGTGGCGGGCCGATGGGTGACTCGGTGCAGCGGCACTACCGGTGGGGCAGCGGCCTCGACGCCGGTTGGGACGTGATCCGGTGGCCGCTGAGCCTCGGACTGACGGTGATCGCGGTCGCGGTCCTGTTCCGGTACGCGCCCCGCCGCCGCCAGCCCGGACTGTCCTGGTTGTTCTTCGGGGCCGGGACCGCCACCGTCCTGTGGTGGCTGGCCAGCCTCCTGCTCGCCGCGTACGTGGCGTTCAGCGACGGGTTCGGACAGACCTACGGGGCACTGGCCGGGATGATGGCGCTGCTGCTGTGGGCCAACCTCACCGGGATGGCGCTCTTCGGCGGGCTGGCCTTCGCCGCCCAGTTGGAGGCGCTGCGCATCGGGGTACGGGAACCGGCCCGACCCGACCTGTGGCGGCCGGAGATCCGGCGGGCCAACCTCGACGACACCGGTGAGATGACAGCCCTGTGACCCCGCCGCGCCGTCCTGGTGTATCGAAGGCGGGCATCGGGTAATGCGCGGCACGCCAGGACGTGCGAGGGAGGCTGCCGTGACCGGGGTCAAAGAGCTGCTGCGGCGGCCACTGGGACATTTCACCGAACGAAGTCTCCTCGGACTCCTGGTGATCCTCGGGGCGGGCGTCGGGTTCGGACTCCTGCTGGTCCTGGTCCGGGTCGAGTGGCAGCCCCTGTACGACGTCGACCACGGTGTCGCGGCCCGGCTCAACGAGCTGGTGGCACCGATCGGTCCACTCGTGACGGTCCTGACGGCGATCACCGACCTCGGTGGCCGCCCGGTGATCATCTGGCTGGTCAGCGTGGCGGTGGTGGGCCTGCTGATCCGTCGGCAGGGACGCCTGGCGGTCTACGTGATCGTCACCGGCCTCGGCGCGCTGATCCTCGATCCGTCGCTGAAGACCCTCGTCGACAGGTTCCGCCCCGAGGTGGAGGTGCCGATCGGTGACTTCGCCGGGCAGAGCTTCCCCAGCGGGCACGCCCTGGGCTCGATGGTGGCCTACGGTGCGATCCTGCTGGTCTTCCTCCCGGCGATGGCCCCCCGCTGGCGTAAGCCGGCGATCGCCCTGACCGGGTTGGTGGTCTTCCTCATCGGCTTCACCCGGGTCGCTCTCGGCGTCCACTTCCTCTCCGACGTGCTCGGGGCCTGGCTGCTCGGCGCGGCCTGGCTGGGCGTGACCGCGTACGCGTTCCGGCTGTGGCGTCTGGAACGGGGGCGGCCCGTGGCGCACCTGACCGAAGGGCTGGAGCCGGAGGCGGCCCGCGACGTGGCCCTGGCCCCGGAGGAGGAGAAGCTGCTCCCGCACACCCGCGCCGGGATCGCCGAACTGGTCGTCGGCTGGGTGCTGATCTTCGGGCTGCTCTACGGCTTCGGCATGTACGTCAGCTACTACGCCGGGGGCACCTTCTTCGAGACCCTCGACACCGACGTCCCCGCCTGGTTCGACGCCCAGCGCACCGCCTTCGGCGACGACGTCAGCCACTGGTGGAGCAAGATCGGTGACACCCACGCCATCCTGCTGATCTCCATGGTGTTCTGCCCCCTGGTGCTGGCGGTGTGGCGGCGGTGGCGACCGGTGCTGTTCGTCGCGCTGACCATGTTCGGCGAGCTGACCCTCTTCCTCGCCACGGCCGCCGCCGTGGACCGGCCCCGGCCGCCGATCGAGAACCTGGACGGCCCGATTCCGACCTCGTCGTTCCCGTCCGGCCACATCGCCGCCACCCTGTGTCTCTGGGTGGCCATCGCGGTCGTCGTCTTCCCGCGTACCGACAGGTGGTGGCGGTGGGTCTTCGTGGCCCTGGCGGTGGTCATGCCGGTCGGGGTGGCCATCTCCCGGATGTACCGGGGCATGCACCACCCGACCGACTTCATGGGCGCGATGCTGCTCACCGCCGCCTGGATCGGCCTGCTCTACTGGGTGGTCCGCCCCAACGCCGACGTCGACGAGGGCAACCAGCCGGCCATCGAGTCCGAGGACGTGGACACCCTCGACGACGAGTTGGCCAAGGCCGCCCACCCGCACTGAGCCGACGACCACCTGGTGGACGGGATGTCGACGGTGATGACCTGGATGATCGGTGCCGGGTCGGTGGCTGCCGGGTGGTCGCGATGTTGACGGTGATGACCTGGACGATCGGTGCCGGGTCGGTGGCTGCCGGGTGGTCGCGATGTTGACGGTGATGACCTGGAACATCCGGACCGGTGGGCGGGACGCCGACGGCGGGACCGGGCGACTGGACGCGGTCGCCCGGGTGGTCGAAGCCCACCGCCCCGACCTGCTGGCCCTCCAGGAACTGCGCGGGTTCGACCGGGACGACCACGCCCGGCGGTTCGCCTCGGCGATCGGGATGCGGCTGTACCCGGCCCGCAGCCTCTTCGGGCAACCGGTTGCCGTGGCGGTCCGCCCACCGCTACGGGTCCTCACCGTCGCCCCGCTGCGTCGGCCGTTCCACCACGCCGCCCAGCGGGTCACTGTGGCCACCTCCGCCGGCCCGCTGACCGTCCTGGCCGCCCACCTGGACCCGTACTCGGGAACCCGTCGGCTGGTGGAGGCGGGATGGCTGGCCGCCGCCGTCCGCCGCGCCCCGGGGGAGTTGGCGCTACTCGCCGCCGACCTCAACACCCTCGCCCCGGACACCGACCACACCGCCCGGGTGGCGGGGCTGCCGACCGCGTACCAGCGTCGTCACCTGCGCCGCGACGGACGGACGGTGGAGACCCGGGCGACCGCCCGCCTCGCCGCCGCCGGCCTGGTCGACCTGTACGCGGCCCGGAACCCGGGCGACCCCGGGCAGACGGTCCCGACGACGGCCGGCGGGGGACCGGAGTTCGCCGGGGGCATGCGCCTGGACTACCTGCACGCCACCGCGTCCCTGGCTCGCCTGGCCACCACCGTCACCGTCCTGCGCGGCGGCGACACCGAGTGGGCCTCCGACCACTACCCCCTACACACCACCCTCACCCTCCCCCTCCACCCCTAACCCCCACCCCGGCCGAACCCCACCCCGCCCCCGGCCCCGGTCCTGCCCCCGGCCCCGGTGCGTTGATCAAGGGATTTGCGTCAGGTTCCAGGCCGGATCTGACGCAAATCCCTTGATCAACCCTTCGGACCCCGGACCCCGGACCCCGGAGGAGGGGCCCTGACCCCGACCCCCGACCCCGGACCCCGGGGGAGGGGTGGGGGTGGGTGGGGGTTTGGGGTGGTTAGAGGAGGGTGTTGACGAGGATGGTGAGGAGGATCGAGGCGAGGATGGAGAAGAGGATCATGCCGAGGCAGCCGAGGCCGCCGCCGAGGAACCGGATCTCCGTGTTGCCGACGCGCATGGTGGTCTCCCGGGAAGTGGCGAGAGGGCGGACAGTGGCGAGGGGCGGACAGTGGCGAGGTGGCGGGAAGCGAGAGGGCGGACAGCGGCGAAGGGCGGACAGCGGCGAAGAGACGGAAGGTCGAGGGGGCGGAAAGGTTGAGGGCAGGGGTGTGGCCTGCGGACCGGGGTCGGGTCAGAGTCGCCGGAGGCGGGGCAGGAGTTCCTCGCGCGCCCAGTCGAGGAACATCGGCTGACTGTCCCCGCCGACCTGCACGATCGCCACGTGGGTGAAGCCGGCCTCGACGAACTTGGCGAACGCCTCGACGTGCCTGTCGACGTCCGGGCCGCAGGAGACGCCCTCGGCCACGTCCTCCTCGCGGACGAACTGGGTCGCCGCGGCGAACGCCTCCGGGTTGGGCAGGTCGGCGTTGACCTTCCAGCCGTTGCCGAACCAGCGGAACTGGTCGTGCACGGTCTTGCGGCACTCCGCCTCGTCCGGCCCGTAGCAGATGGCCACCTGACCGAAGCGGGG
The DNA here is from genome assembly GCF_040300925.1 of Micromonospora sp. NPDC000207. Lineage (NCBI taxonomy): Bacteria > Bacillati > Actinomycetota > Actinomycetes > Micromonosporales > Micromonosporaceae > Micromonospora > Micromonospora sp. NPDC000207. The sequence goes on along the minus strand of NZ_JBEPEQ010000020.1, from coordinate 16,610 downwards.
CTGGCCCATGCCGCCCGCCTCGTCGTACATCTCGATGATGCGGCGGTCGGGTTCGGTGGCGATGATGCCGTTGCCGTACTCGGCGGCGAGGGTCGCCGAGGACCGCCCGGAGGCCGCGATCGCCAGCGGTACGGGGCGCTGCGGCCGGTCCCAGACGTAGGCGTCGGGTACGTCGAAGTGGTTTCCGGAGAAGGTCAACGTCTCGCCGTTGAGCAGCGGACGGATGATCTGGAGCGCCTCTTCGAACATCTCGTGCCGCTGCTGCACGTGCGGCCAGCCGCCGACCACGTGCTCGTTGAGGTTCTCCCCGGCGCCCAGCCCGAGGGTGAACCGACCGTCCGACAGCACCCCGATCGTGCTCGCCTTCTGGGCCACCACGGCCGGGTGGTAGCGCCGGATCGGGCAGGTCACGAAGGACATCAGCTCGGCCCGGGAGGTGGCGTGGGCGACGGCGCCCAACACCGACCAGGCGTACGGTGAGTGCCCCTGCGAGTCGAGCCACGGGTAGTAGTGGTCGGACATGACCAGCTGGTCGAAGCCGGCCGCCTCCGCCCGTACCGCGTGGTCGACCAGCTGCTTCGGGCCGGCCTGCTCGCACATGAGGGTGTAGCCGACGGTCACCATCTCGGGCGCTCCTCACTCGACTCGCTCGCCGACGACCCGTCTCGTGGGCGACGCAACGTCCTCGGATACCCCCGGCTTCGCCGGTCAACCCACCCGGCCGGGACCCACCGCCCACCGCCCACCGCCGTCCGCCCACCGCCGTCCGCCCACCGCCCACCGCCCACCGCCGTCCGCCCGCCGCCCGCCCGCCGCCGTCCGCCGCCGTCCGGCGTCCGCCGCCGTTTCGCGCTTGCTGTCGGGGGGCGCGCAGTGTCGCTTGACGTGATGGGTGTCGATGGATAAGGTTCCGGCTTAACCGGTTCAGCCGGGTTGGCGGACATCCTTGTGGTGGGGATGGCGCGCCTGTGGCGGCTCGTCACCCTGGGTCGTCACAGGCCACACCGCGTCGCAGGACCCGAGCGTGTGAACCGGTTGCCCGGCCGCCGGCAGCTGATGCCGCGTCCGCCGGAGCCGGACGGTGGCTGTCGGGCTGCAGCCGCCGGCCCCTGTCACGACCGCACCCCCACCTGGGCACCGGGGGACCCGTCCCTGAGGAGTGCCATGAAGAAACGTCTGATCACCGCCGGGATCGCGCTGTTCGCGCTCCTGGCCGGAATCCTCCTCGTCGGTCAGCCGGCCCGAGCCGCCGCCGGTTTCACAGTCTCCGACGGCAAGCTGTACGACGCCAACGGCAACGAGTTCGTCATGCGGGGCGTCAACCACGCCCACACCTGGTACCAGCAGCAGACCAGTTCGTTCGCCAACATCAAGGCCCTCGGTGCCAACACCGTCCGGGTGGTGCTCGCCAGCGGTCAGCGCTGGACGAAGAACGAGGCCGCCGACGTGGCCAACGTGGTGTCGCTGTGCAAGGCCAACCGCCTGATCTGCGTCCTGGAGGTGCACGACACCACCGGGTACGGCGAACAGGCCGGCGCGGCCACCCTGGGCCAGGCGGTCGACTACTGGATCAGCGTCCAGAGCGCCCTGACCGGCCAGGAGAAGTACGTCATCGTCAACATCGGCAACGAGCCGTACGGCAACCAGAACTACGGCACCTGGGCCACCGACACCGCCAACGCGATCAAGCGGCTGCGGACCGCCGGGTTCGCCCACACGATCATGGTCGACGGCCCGAACTGGGGTCAGGACTGGTCGTTCACCATGCGTGACAACGCGGCGTCGGTCTTCGCCGCCGACCCGCAGCGCAACACCGTCTTCTCGATCCACATGTACGGCGTCTTCGACACCGCCGCCGAGATCAGCGACTACCTGGGCCGGTTCCGGACGGCGAAGCTGCCCATCGTGGTGGGCGAGTTCGGGCACAACCACTCCGACGGCGACCCGGACGAGGACGCCATCCTGTCGTACACCCAGGCCAACCGGATCGGCTGGCTGGGCTGGTCGTGGAGTGGCAACGGCGGCGGCGTGGAGTACCTCGACCTGGCGGTGAACTTCAACCCGGCCGACCTCAGCAGTTGGGGTCAGCGCCTGTTCAACGGCACCAACGGCATCAAGCAGACCGCCCGCGAGGCGTCGGTCTACACCGGCACCCCGCCGACCACGCCCCCGACCGCCCCGCCGACCACGCCCCCGACCGCCCCGCCGACCAGCCCGCCGGTCGGCATCGGGTGCACCGCCACGTACTCGGTGACCGGTCAGTGGCAGGGCGGCTTCCAGGGTGACGTCAAGATCACCGCCGGGGTGTCGCCGATCAACTCCTGGGTGGTCCGCTGGACGTACGCCAACGGCCAGACCGTCAGTCAGGCCTGGAACGCCACGGTGACCAGCAGCGGCTCCACCGTGACGGCTGGCAACGTGTCCTACAACGGTCGACTCGCCGCCGGTGCCAGCACCAGCTTCGGTTTCATCGGCACCTGGAACGGCTCCAACCCCGCCCCCACCCTCTCCTGCAACGCCACCTGACCCTGACCCCCGGGTGACGATCACGGGGTCGGCGGTGCGACCCGCCGACCCCGTGACCACCGGGACGGGTCCGGGTCAGGTGGCCGGGGTGAGCTCCAGGACGAGGGTCTGTTCGGGGTGCAGGGCCGGAGGTCGCAGGCCCAGGGTGGCCAGGGCCGCCCCGGTGAGGACCACCCCGTCGTCGGCGAGCCATCCCGGAGCGTCCCGTTGCAGGACCGCCGGGCCGGGCACCCCCTCGGCCGGCCGGACCAGGTATCGGCGGTGCGGATCCAACCCGGGCAGGCGTACCGGGACGGGGACCCGGGTCGCCGAGGTGGCCAGCTGGGCGACCGCGTACACCGCCGCCGACCTGTCGGCCGCGACGACGCCGTACACCCAGACCGCCGGGTCCGGATGATCCACCCGGACCGTCCGACCGGAGTGCAGCAACGGCCGGAGCCGCTTGTGCAGGGCGACCCAGGCCGCCAGCTCCGCCCGGTCGGCGGGCCCGACCGAGGTGAGGTCCCACTCGATCCCGCTGTGGCCGAAGAGCGCCGTCGCCGCCCGGAAACCCAGGTCGTGCCGACGGCCCGTGGTCTTCGACCGCTCCGGACCGACGTGCGTGCCGATCAGCTCCGGCGGGAGCAACAACCCCGTCCACCGCTGGACGGGCAGCCGCTCCAGGGCGTCGTTGGTGTCGCTGGCCCAGACCCGGTCGGTGCGGCGCAGGATCTCCAGGTCCACCCGGGCCCCACCGGAGGCGCAGCTCTCGATCTCCACAGCCGGGTGTCGACGTCGCAGCTCGTCCAGGAGCCGGTACACCGCCAGGGTCTGTGCCCGTACCGCCGGGCGACCCTGGTGACCGGCCTCGGTCAGGTCCCGGTTGTGGTCCCACTTCAGGTACGCGATCTTCGGATACTCGGCCAGCAGCCCGTCGAGTCGGTCGAGCACGAACCCGTACGCGGCCGGTTCGACCAGGTCGAGGACCTGCTGGTGACGCCAGGACGGGGGAAGCCGCCCCGGGACCCGGAGCACCCACTCGGGGTGGCTGCGGAACAGGTCGGAGTCCTCGCTGACCATCTCCGGTTCGACCCAGAGCCCGAACTCCATCCCCAACCCGGTGACGTGGTCGACCAACGGGTGCAGCCCGTCGGGCCAGACGGTGTCGTCGACGTACCAGTCGCCGAGCCCGGCCCGGTCGTGTCGGCGGCCGGTGAACCAGCCGTCGTCGAGGACGAACCGCTCCACCCCCACCTCGGCGGCGACGTCGGCGAGCGCTGTCAGCCGGGTCAGGTCGTGGTCGAAGTAGACGGCCTCCCAGACGTTCAGGGTCACCGGTCGGGGCGTACCCGGGTGCTGCGGGCGAGACCGCAGGTGGGTGTGCAGGACCGCGCTGATCCCGTCCAGCCCCTCGGTGGAGTGCACCGCGTACAGCAGGGGGGTGGCGTACTCCTCGCCCGGGGCGAGCCGTACCTCCCCGGGGGCCGGCAGCTCACCGCCGCCGAGGGTGGACTCCCCGGTCGGCTGCCGTTGGGCGAAGGTGACGTGGTCGCCGCTCCACGCGGTGTGCACCGCCCACACCTCGCCCCGGCCGAAGGTGAACCCGGGCTCCCCGGCGACCAGCAGCAGGGTCGCATCGTGCCCGGTCCGCCCGTGCCGGCCCTCCCTGACCCAGGTCCCCATCTGCCACGGGTGCCGCTGCGGGCTTCGTTCCCGACACCACCGGCCGGTCAGGTCGAGCAGTTCGGTGGCGACCGGCGGGACCGGCAGCACCGGGACCAGCTCCCGCACCTCGTACGCGGTGGTGCCGTCGTTGCGGACCCGGTGGCGGACGGTCAGCAACCCGGTCGGGTCCAGGTCCAGTTCGACGGTGAGGGTCAACGCGGCGTCCGGGTCGACGGCCCGGACCCGTACCCGGGCGGTCTGCTCCGGGGCGTCTGCGACGTCCACGTCGACCAGCCGGAACGCGGTGGACCAGGCGGTGCCGTCGCGGTGACCGGCGAGACCGGGCCGGCCGCCCCACCCGGCGCTCGCCTCCGGCAGTAGGGAGAGCACCGTGGGGGCGTCGAAGCCACTCGGTACGACGGGCGGGCGGACCGCCTCGACGAGTGCGGCGAGGTCGGCCCCGGTGACCGGACCCAGGTCCGCTCCCCAGTGCACGATCCGGGGCAGACCCTCGCCGCGACAGTCGAGCACCAGCCGGGTATCGCCCCGACTCAGGTGAACAATGGTCATCGGGTCACTGTCCGCCACGCGGTGCGCCGACGATTGACGGGGGTCGGTCCGGGTGCCAGGCTCAGCCCACATGGGGATCTGGCACGCCGACGGACTTCGGTTCGGTGCGGACTACAACCCGGAACAGTGGCCGGAGTCGACCTGGGCCGAGGACGTGCAGCTGATGCGCCAGGCCGGGGTCAACCTGGTCTCCGTCGGGATCTTCTCCTGGGCGATGCTGGAACCCACCCCCGACCGGTACGAGTTCGAATGGCTGGACCGGGTCCTGGCGCTGCTGCACGACGGGGGGATCGCCGTCGACCTGGCCACCGCGACCGCCAGTCCACCGCCCTGGCTGGCCCACCGGCACCCGGAGACGCTGCCCCGACGCGCCGACGGGACCCTGCTGTGGCCCGGCGCCCGGCAGGCGTACTGTCCCAGCTCGCCGGTGTTCCGGCAGCGGTCCCTGGCGCTCGTCGAAGCGCTCGCCACCCGGTACACCGACCATCCGGCGGTGGTGATGTGGCACGTCTCCAACGAGTTGGGCTGCCACAACACCCACTGCTACTGCGACGTCAGCGCCGAGGCGTTCCGGGGCTGGCTGCGGGAACGCTACGTCGACCTGGACCGGCTCAACGCGGCCTGGGGCACCGCCTTCTGGAGCCAGCGGTACCACGACTGGGCGGAGATCAACCCGCCCCGTACCGCCCCGACCTTCGTCAACCCCACCCAGCAACTCGACTTCCTCCGGTTCTCCTCCGACGAGCACCGCGCGCAGCTGCGCGCCGAACGGGAGGTCCTGCACCGGCTGACGCGCCACCCGGTGACCACGAACCTCATGCTCGGTGACGGCGGACGGTACCTGGACTACCACAGCTGGGCCGACGACATGGACCTGGTCTCCAACGACCACTACCTGACCGCCGCCGACCCGCAGGCGCACGTCGGCCTGGCGCTCGCCGCCGACCAGACCCGTGGTGTCGCCGGGGGTGCGCCGTGGCTACTGATGGAGCACTCCACGAGTGCGGTGAACTGGCAGCCCCGCAACCTGGCGAAGACCCCCGGGCAGCTGCGCCGCAACAGCCTCGCCCACGTGGCCCGGGGCGCCGACGGGGTGCTGTTCTTCCAGTGGCGGGCTTCCCGCGCCGGGGCGGAGAAGTTCCACTCCGCGATGGTCCCGCACGCGGGCACCCAGACGAAGGTCTTCCGCGAGGTCTGCCGGCTCGGTGCCGACCTGCGGGCACTCGGGGAGGTACGCGGCAGCCGGGTCGACGCCGACGTGGCGATCCTGGTCGACGCGCAGGCCCGGTGGGGTGCCGAACTGGACGCCCACCCGACTGTGGACCTCGACTACGCCGAGCGGATGCGCTCCTGGTACGACGCATTCTGGCGGTGCGGCACCACTGTCGACGTGGTCCACCCCTCGGCCGACCTCACCGGGTACCGGCTCGTCGTGGTGCCCACCCTCTACCTGGTCCGTGACGCCGACGTCGACGCCCTGGACCGCTACGTCCGCCAGGGCGGGACCGCGCTCGTCACCTTTTTCAGCGGCATCGTCGACGAGCACGACCACATCCGTCTCGGCGGGTACCCGGGTGCGTTCCGGGACCTCCTCGGGGTCCGCACCGAGGAGTTCTTCCCTCTGGGCGAGGGGGAGCGGGTCAACCTCGACGACGGCTGCACCGCCGACGTCTGGGCGGAGCTGCTGCACCCCCTCGGCGCCGAGGTGATGTCCGGGTACGCCGACGGGCCGCTGGCGGGCGTACCCGCTGTCACCCGACACCCGTACGGTTCCGGCGTCGCCTGGTACGTCGGCACCCGCCTCGACCGGGCGGGCACGGCCCGACTGGTGGCCCGCCTGGTCACCGAGTCCGGGGTGCAGCCGCCCGTACCGAGCCCGTCCGAGGTGGAGGTGGTCCGCCGCCGCACCGACGGGCAGAGCTGGCTGTTCGTGATCAACCACACGGAGCAGGACGTCACTGTGGAGGCCACCGGCACGGACCTGCTCACCGGGCGTACCCACGACCCGGAGGTGACGGTCCCGGCCGGGGAGATCGCGGTGATCCGCGAATCCTCCCCGCCGGAGGAGTGAAACACCGTCACCGGATGACGATGGTCACCGATGCGCCGTTGAACCCGTCGCGCCGATGTTCGTAATCTCTGTGAGTCGCGCGACCGCTGCGGCCCGACCGAACGGAGATCCGAATGAATCCGTCCCCCACGAGATCGGGGAGCCAGGAGATGTCCGGACCCAGCCACAACTACGGCAACTACCAGCAGCAGGGTCTCGACGGCCAGGCCGGGGACCAGTCCATGTCGGAACTACCCACCTACCGACAGGCGCAGTACGACCTGGACCCGGTGCAGGCACAACGGGCGGAGAGGATCCTCCAGGCTCGACGTGCTTTCGCTCGGCCGGCTCCCGACTCCCGGCGAACCGAGGATACGGCACCCCCCTACAAGGATCCCGACGTCTACGCCGCGCAGTCGGACTCCTTTGCCACCACTCCACTGACCAGCAGGGATCCGGCCAGTAGGCGTGAGCTCGGCAGTTTCCTCGGCCTGCCGACGTCGGACAGCCCCCCGTCGAGCCCCAGCCTGGAGCAGAACCCGTACGCCTCCATCGCCGCCATGCGGGTACCGACCCAGGCCGACACCCGCACGGCCTCCGGCCGGTCCGGCCCCGGCGGCGCAACTGCCACCCCTGCTCATCTGCAACGGCAGAACACCGACCAGCAGCGGACGGCGGGCCGCCATCAGTGACCCGGCCGGTGTGACGCGAGGGAAACACTTCTTCCTGACACGCCGTGGTCGCTCACAGACACTTCACAGGGGGTCCCCCTAGGGTCTGTGAGCCATGGCCGGGGTCCACGGTGGACCACGGCGTGCCTCGTACGGGAGTTTCGATGGTCTTCAAGAAGATGCTCAGCGCGTTCGGTGTGGGCGGTCCGAGTGTCGACACGGTCCTGGCCAACCCGAACACCCGTCCCGGGATGCCGCTCGACGGGCAGGTCAACCTCGTCGGCGGGGACGCCGCCACCAACATCGAGCACATCACCCTCGGGCTTGTCACCCGGGTCGAGATGGAGAGCGGCGACAGCGAGTACGCCGGGACGATGGAGTTCCACCGGATGACCGTCAGCGGGCCCCTCCAGCTCGCCCCGAAGCAGCAGATGTCCATCCCGTTCCAGCTGGTGATGCCCTGGGAGACCCCCATCACCGACGTGTACGGCCAGCGCCTGCACGGGATGACGATGGGTCTGCGTACCGAGCTCGCCATCGCCCGCGCCGTCGACAAGGGTGACCTGGACCCGGTGGCGGTGCACCCGCTGCCGGTGCACGAGAGGATCCTGGAGGCGTTCCTGGCGCTCGGGTTCCGGTTCAAGAACGCCGACCTGGAGCGGGGGCACATCCGGGGCGTCAACCAGACCCTGCCCTTCTACCAGGAGATCGAGTACTTCGCGGCCCCGCAGTACGCGCAGAACATCACCGAGGTCGAACTGACCTTCGTCACCAACCCGCACGGCGTCGACATCGTCCTGGAATGCGACAAGCGGGGCGGGTTCCTGCGCCCCGGGCACGACGTCTTCGGCAGGTACTCGGTGCCGCACAGCGACGCCGAGCGCGGCGACTGGGTCCAGGTGGTGGACGGCTGGCTCCAGGAGACCACCGCCGCCTTCGGCAACCTCCGCGCCCAGTACGGCGCCCCGGCCGGCTACGGTGCCCCCGGCTACCCGGCCCAGGCCGGATACGGTGCCCCGGGCTACCCGCCGCAGGCCGGGTACGGTGCGCCCGGCTACCCCCCGCAGCAGCCCGGTTACGGTGCCCCGGCCGGTTACGGTGCCCCCGGATACCCCGCGAAGGCCGGGTACGGTGCCCCGGGCTACCCGCAGCACCAGCAGGGCCGTGGCGGCGGCGTCGGAATGGGCGGCGTGGTGGCCGGAGCGGCGATCGGCGCTGTCGGCGGCATGGTCGTCGGCGGAATGGTCGCCGACGCCTTCGACGGTGACGACGAGGACGGCGGCGACGACTTCGCCGGTGGCGACGACTTCGGCGGCGAGGAGTAACCCGCCGCCGACGTGGCCGGGGCATGTGGGGTGTGCCGGTCACGCGACGGCGGTGTGGCGGGTCGTCGACGTGGACCTCGGCGCCCCGCGTACGACGATGGCCTCCGGGGTGGTCACCCCGGAGGCCATCGGTGCTCGCAGGTCAGTGCTTGCCCTTGCGCTCCCGACCGCTGCGGAAGTTGCTCCCGGCCTTGGCCAGGCCACGGCTACCCAGGTAGCCGATGGTCAGCAGCGTGACGAAGAACCAGGCCTGCGGGGCGCGGAAGATGTCCACCCCCTGCGCGTTCTGACCGACCAGCTGCGAGGCGGCCAGCACACCTACCACGGCAGCGATGTAGACCCAGAACTCCGTGGTCGCGAAGGCCGGCTTGGTCTCCGTACCAGGGGAGATCATCGGCTGTCGGTGGCCGTCGTTCATGGCCGCCATCTGCCGGGTCTCCGCGTTCTGCATGGCCCGGTTCTGCGCCGGGTCCATCGAACGGGTCGGCATGTCCTGCATGGACCGGTTGGCCGGCCTGGTGGATGCAGCCTGCGTGCTCATCTTGTCCTCCTCGGATGCGATGAGTGCGTCCTCCGCCCCGCTACCGTGTCTCTGCCACGGCACGGTCGACGTGCTCGGCGGCGGCACGTCGGGTCTACCCGAGGCCAGGGGGAAGGTAACCGCCCCCACCCCCGACAATCTCTGCGACCCTCGGGAGGGAAGGGCCCCTTCGACGCCACCGGTGGAGACGGCCTTCCTACTCACCCAGCCGTGGGCAGCGCCCGCGCTGCCAGGCATTCGCCGTACACCTTGTGGGCAGCGCCCGCGCTGCCAGGCATTCGCCGCGCACCTCCGTGGGTAGGTGTCGAGGTTTGGCGGGGGTGGGGGCGGGCAGGCAGGGAGTTGCCGACACTTCTGCGAGGTGATCGTGGTGCGTGAGGACGACACGATGCGGGAATCCGCCCGCAAGGCCGAGGACCGGATTCTCGGGGACCAGTACGGCGCGGGGGCGCTCGACGAGGTCACCGTCCCCCAGACCGACGTGGAACGGGTGATCCAGGACGTCGACCCCGGTGACCCCGCCGACGTACCGATCGACCCGGAGGTGCTGCGGGACGGTGGACCCACCCGAGGTCAGGGTGCGGTGACCACCACCGGGGGAACCGCCGGACCGGCGAGTGTCCGGCGGGTCGCCCGGCAACCGGAGCAGCACCCCGGGCGGGTGGCACCGACCACCACCGGGGACGCCACCACGGGGGGCATGAGTACGCCGGCCGGCGGTCCGACGAGCGACCAGTCCTCGTCGGCCAGCCAGATCGGCGGGTTCACCGACGACTGAGCTCCGTCCACCCCCCACCACCGGTCCGGCGGTGGGGGTGGACGGGGTGTGAGAGGGGTGCCCCGTTATGCCGTACGCGTTAACAGGGGGCCCCTCCTTTCACCGAGGGCGGAGGATGCCCAGGTGTTGGGTGGCGCGGGTGAGGGCGACGTACAGGTCGCTGCGGCCCCGGGGGGACTCGGCGACGATGCCGGCCGGGTCGACCACCAGGACCCTGTCGAACTCCAGCCCCTTGGCCTGCGCCACGGTCAGCAGGACCACCCGGCTCTCCAGCTCGGGGTGTTCCCCGACCGCCACCTCGGGCACCTCGCCGACCAGGGCGGCCTCCAGGTCGGCGACCCGTCCGGCCGGGACGATCACCCCGAGTCGGCCTTCGGCGAGGTCGACGGCCTCCTTGGCGGTCGCTGCCACCGCCTCCCGGACGAGCGAGTCGGGGGACACCGTACGGTCCCACGGCGGCACGCCGCTGCTGCGTACCGAGCGGGGTGGGGTCAACGCCGGGTCGATCTCGGCGAGTACGTCGGCGGCGACCGCCATGATCTCCGCCGGCGTACGGTAGCTGACAGTCAACTCCTCAAGCCGCCAGCGCTGGGCCACGTACGGCTCCAGCGCGTCACCCCAGGACGGGGTGCCGGAGAGGGCACCGGTCTGTGCCACGTCCCCGACGATCGTCATCGACCGGCTCGGGCAGCGCCGCATCAGCAGCCGCCAGGCCATCGGCGACAACTCCTGTGCCTCGTCGACGATGACGTGTCCGAACGCCCACGTCCGGTCGGCGGCGGCCCGTTGGGCGGTGGTGAGCCGCTCGGACTCCTCCTGGCGGTCCAGGAGCCGGTCGGCGTCGATGAGGTCCGTGACGCCCAGGATCTCGCCGCCGTCGGCCTCGTCCTCCACGTCGATGGAGCGGGAACCCCTCCAGATCTCCAGGACGCCCTCGGCGTACTCCCGTTGCAGGACGCGGATGCGGTCCCGGCGGGCGGCGGCGGCCCGGTCGTCCTCACCCAGCAGGTGGGCCGCCTCGTCGAGCAGCGGGACGTCGGCCGGGGTCCACCCGCCCGGTTCCCGGTGGAGGAGGTCCCGTTCGGCGTCGGTGAGCTGAGGTGCGGCGGTGGCGATCCGGTCGGGGTCGGCGAACAGGTCGGCGAGCAGGCGCTGCGGGGTGAGCACCGGCCAGAGTTCGTCGAGCGCGGCCCGTACCCCGGGTTCCTCGGCGAGTTCGCGGCGGATCTCGGCGATGTCGGCCTCGGCGAGGAGGTTGTCCCCGCCGAGGGGGTCGGCGCCGATCCGCTCGGCGACCTGCGCGGCGAGGGCGTGGACGATCTCGACGTCGAACAGCGGTCGGGCCAGGTTGTGCGGTCGACCGGAGCGTCGGACCCGGTCCCGGGCGGCGCGGCAGGTCTGCGGGTCGAGGTGCAGCGCCTCCCGCTCCACCTCGATCTCCAACGGCTCGTCGGGCACCCACTGCCGGTCCCGGACCGCGGCGGCCAGGACCTCGACCATCACCGGGCGGCCCTTGACCGCTGCGGCCTCGGCGGACTCGGTGCGCCGGGCGCTGACCCCGGGAAAGAGATCCGCCTGGGTACGCAGGAGCACCCCGGTCTCGGCGAGGGCGGGAAGGACCTGGGAGATGTAGCGCAGGAACGTCGCGTTGGGGCCGACCAGCAGGACACCCCGGCTGGAGAGTTCCCGGCGGTGGGTGTAGAGCAGGTACGCGGCCCGGTGCAGGGCCACCGCTGTCTTGCCGGTGCCGGGCCCGCCCTGGACCACGAGGACGCCGGGCAGGTCGGCGCGGATGACCTGGTCCTGTTCGGCCTGGATGGTCTCCACGATGTCGCGCATCCGCCCGGTGCGTCCGGCGTTGAGGGCGGCCAGGAGGGAGGCCTCGCCGGTCAGTTCCTCGTGGCCGTTGGGGGTGGCGGTGGCGAGGTCGAGGACCTCGTCGTCGAGGCCGACGACGGTACGCCGTCGGGTCCGCAGGTGGCGTCGACGCCGTACGCCCTGGGGGTTGGCGGCGGTGGCGAGGTAGAAGGGCCGGGCGGCCGGGGCCCGCCAGTCCATCAGCAGGGGGTCGTAGTCGTCGCTGGGGTCGAAGATGCCGATCCGGCCGATGTAGTGCCGGCCGTCGTCGTCGGTGTCGAGTCGACCGAAGGCGAGACCGTTCTCGACTGCGGCGTACTGGTCGACCTGTTCGGTGTACATCTGTACCGAGCTGTCGCGTTGGGAGCGGTCCTGGAGTGTGCCGCCGGTGCTCCGCAGCGCCTCGGTGAGTCGGGTGGCGGCCTGTTCCCGGAGGGCGTCCAACCGGCCGTAGAGCATCGAGACGTACTCCTGCTCGCTGTCGATCTCGTCGACGGAGGGCAGCTCACCGGGGGCGTCGGAGTGTCTTGACAAGCTGTCTCCTCGGAAGTTAGGATCCTTGCAGGAATGGCCGCGCGCCATTCCTTTTTGCGTTTCTGAACGGGTCAATCTACCGTGCCGTGCCGCCTCCGGCCAAGCCCACACCGTGCCCGAGCAGTCTCGCACCCCACCCTCCACCCACAGACGAAGCCGCCCCGGCCTCGACGACGCGGCCCCGCCTGGCTCTGTGCCCCGCCTGGCCCGTCGCCCGACCGATACCGACCCCGACGACGACGCCGGGGTCGGGTCGGCGTGGTGCCGACCCGACCCCGGGTGTGTCGTACGCGCTGGTCAGCCCTTGGCGACCTGGTAGAGCCGCTCCGGCGTGACCGCTCCGGCCAGCAGCCGGCCGTCGTCGGTGAGCAGGACGTTCACCAGCTTGGTGCTGAACAACCGGCCCTTGCCCCAGTCTCCGCTGACCTCGGGCAACCCGCCGATCAGGGCCGGCGCGTCCACCACCCCACCGGGCCCGGCGTCACCGGCCTCCGGCTTCGGGACCTCGTCGGTGTCGAGCTCGGCGACCACCACGGTGGTCCACCCCTCACCGACGCTCGTCACGTCCCCCGCGCCCGGGTGCCCCGGCTCGTCGGCGGACGGGCGTCCCGGCCCGGAACCGTCCCGGTCGGGCTTGTCCCCGGTCGACTGCTCGGTGACTGTGGTGCCCGGCGGCGGGTTGAACCGGAACTGGTCGGCGTCCGGGCGGCGGTAGTCGATCTGGGTGAAGGCGACCTCGAAGGCCGGCCGGTCGGCGGCGTCGGCGAACACCTCGAACCGCAGCGGGACGTACTCCTCGGCGTCGACGGCGACCCGGATCTGGTCGATCAGGGACGCCTCGTCCCGCGGCTTGAGGACCAGTTCGTACGCGTCCCGCCCGGCGACCGTCGCGGAGCGGCCGACGCTGACCTCCGTACTCGGGTCGATGGCGGCCAGGGCCGCGTCGGCGGCCTCCTTCGGGGTGGCCGGCAGGCTCGGCGGGACCTGCTCCTCGCCCGAATCCGACAGGGTCCGGTGGGTCGCCGACTTGGTCCGGCTGTCGTAGGTCCACAGGTCCCGGCCGTCACGGACGATGTTGCGCTCACCGAGGGTGTCGACCAGGGCGACCCGCTGGCGGTCCGGCCCCGAGTGCCAGACCCGCAGGGTGTGCGTGCCGGTGGCCAGGGCGAGCAGGTCGTTGCCGCCGGCGGCCAGCCCGGCCAGCGGGGGCAGGCCCAGGTCGGCGCGCTGCACCACGGTGCCGGAGAGCCCCTCCAGCCGTGCGGTCTGGATGTCGACAAGAAGTTGGGCGGCGCTTCGGGGCGGCAGGCTCGGTTCGGCCTGGGCGGCGAACGTGCCGATCGCGGCACCTCCGCCGATGACTGTGACGGCGGCGGCTGCGGGAACCAGCCAACGCAGGACGGGACGACTTCTCAGGACGGACATCTGGCACCTCCGTCCCCCATGGTGCCGGGTGCCCCCTGTGAGCAGGCTGAGGACGTACGGCCGGGAGCCCGAACGGGTGGCACCCTTGACCCGTGCGGTTGCTGGTGGTGGAGGACGAGGCGCGGCTGGCGGCCGCCCTGCAACGCGGCCTGCAGGCCGAGGGGTTCGCCGTCGACGTGGCCGGGACCGGGCCCGCCGGTCTCGACGCGGCCCGTGGCGGCGGCTACGACGCGATGATCCTCGACGTGATGCTGCCCGGCCTGTCCGGGTACGAGGTGGTCCGACGGCTCCGGGCCGAGCAGCAGTGGCTGCCGGTGCTGATGCTCTCGGCCAAGGACGGCGAGTACGACCAGGCCGACGGGTTGGACTGCGGAGCCGACGACTACCTCACCAAACCCTTCTCGTACGTGGTCCTGCTGGCCCGGCTGCGGGCGCTCCTGCGGCGCGGGGCACCCGAGCGGCCCGCCGTGTTGACAGTCGGCGACCTCAGTCTCGACCCGGCCCGCCGACAGGTCACCCGGGCCGACGTCGAGGTCGCCCTGACCGCCCGCGAGTACGCCCTCCTGGAGTACCTGATCCGCCGCCCCGGCGAGGTGGTCTCGAAGATCGAACTGCTGGACCACGTCTGGGACGACAGCCTGGAGACCGCCCCGAACGCGGTGGAGGTCTACGTCGGCTACCTGCGCCGCAAGATCGGCCGGGACCGTCTGGAGACCGTCCGTGGGGCCGGCTACCGCCTCACCCCCCGCGTATGACGGAGGGAAGGACCCCTTCTCGTCGCTTCCGAGACAGGAAGGGGCCTCTGCTCACGCCGAGGCGGTGGGGGTTGCGGTCCCGGCTGATGGTGCTCGGGGTGTTCGGGCTGACCCTGGGCCTGGGAGCGGGCGGGGTGCTGCTGCTCGGCGTACTCGACTACACGTTGCAGCGCATCGTCGACACGGAGGCGCTGCGCACCGCCGACACCGTCGCCCGACTGGCCGCCGCCGACGCGTTGCCCGACCCCCTCCCGGTGGCCGGTGGACCCTCCTGGGTCCAGGTCGTCGACGCCCAGGGGCGGGTCGTCGCCGCCTCCATCGACGCCGACCGGCTCGTCCCGATGCTCCCCGTCGACCGCATCGACCAGGGGGTGCCGCAGCGTACCGAGGTGTCGGGGCAGCGGCTCGGGCTCGACGGACGGGTACGGGTGGTGGCGGTGCCGGTGGGCACGACGGCCGAACCGTTGACCGTCCTGGTCGGCAAGTCGACGACGGACGTGGACCAGAGCGTACGGGTGGTGCGCAACCTCCTCGTGGTGGCGTTTCCCCTGTTCGTGGCGCTGCTCGCGGTGGTCGCCTGGCGGGTGGTCGGTGCCGCCCTGCGCCCGGTGGAGGCGCTGCGCAGCGGAGCGGCCGAGATCACCGGCAGCGCCCGGACGGGACGGTTGCCCGTACCGGCGTCACACGACGAGATCCACCGGTTGGCGGTGACACTCAACGACATGCTCGACCGGTTGGCCAGCGCCCGGGACCGGCAGCGCGCCTTCGTCGCCGACGCCGCACACGAGCTACGCAGCCCGTTGACGAACATGCGGACCGAGCTGGAGGTGGCCCAGCGGCTCGGCGACCGCACCGACTGGTCGACGGTGTCGGAGAACCTCCTCACCGACACCGAGCGGCTCAGCCGTCTCGTCGACGACCTGCTCCTGCTGGCCCGCCTCGACGCCACCGAGTCCCCACCCCGGAGCAGACCGGTCGAGCTGAACGCCCTGCTCACCGCCGTCGCCGCCCGATACCCCTCGCCACCGGTACGGGGCGAGGCCGCCACAGGTGAGCCGGCCTGGACCGAGGGGGACCCCGACGAACTGCACCGGGTCCTGACGAACCTGGTCGACAACGCGGTGCGGCACGCCCGTACCGCAGTGTCGTTGGCGGTGCAGCCGCACGTCGACGGGGTGCGGGAGGCCGCGTACCACCGGGTGACGGTGACCGACGACGGTCCCGGCGTGCCGCCCGCCGACCGGGAGCGGGTCTTCGGTCGGTTCACCCGGCTGGACGACGCGCGGGCGCGCGACGCCGGGGGTGCCGGGTTGGGGCTGGCCATCGTCCGTGACCTGGTCCGCCGTACCGGTGGGCGGGTCGAACTCGCCGACCTCCCGGACGCCCCCGGCCTCCGGGTCACCGTCCACCTTCCGGCCCGGGCCACCCCACCGCCACCGCCGCCGCCGTCTCCGCCGTGCCGCCCGGAACCCGGCTGCTGACCCGGCCGCCGCGCGCCCCCTGCCCGACGGCGGCTGTCCGGCGCGCTGACCGGAAGGGTCGGATGCGGGCGGAGGGTCAGCGGCGGTCGGTGCAGACCTGCCGGGAGCGGCCCACCGAGTCGGTGGACCAGACGACGGCGACCGTGAAGCAGAAGTCGACGCCCCGGTCCAGACCGTGGACGGTGTAGGTGTCGCTGCCCGCCGGGAGTTCGGTGAAGGCGCGCGGCTCCTCACCGGTACGGCTGCCGGAGACCACCACCGGCCCCTCCGCCCCGACCGGATAACGCCAGCTCAACACCACCGTGTCCCGGGTGTCACGCAGCTTCAACCCGGCCGGGGGAGTTCCCGGGGAGGCCGGGGGGTCGGCGGGCTCGCCCGGCCCCGGACCGTCGTCGGTGGTCCCGGACGACGTCGGGGTGCCGACCGGTGGGGCCGGTGGGTCGTTGCGCGAGC